>NZ_JACAGF010000020.1:0-47074 GCF_030324345.1 Empedobacter sp. R750
CTAGTTCACCTCATTTCCTTTGGTTCTTCAGTTATATCTAATTTAATACTACTTATTTAAAGTTGCTAATCTAATAGTTTATCGAAGTATAATTACTTATTTTATAGAACATTATATTTATGTAAAATATATAAGACATTATCCAAACCTTCGATAAATCTGATAAACGATATAGCCTAAAATTATAATTCTCAAAATTATACTAAAAAGTGAATTTTTTACATTTCCTTTTTCAAGTTTTAGAGGTAACGCATCCTGATTTATCCATTCCGGGTTAATTTGCATTCCAAATTGATAGTTTTTATTGTCTTTTGTTTCAATCGTCAAAACTTGACCATTTCCAAATAAAGAACTTATTTTAGTAAGTTTAGCAGTACTAATAATATCAAGAGGTACAATCCATTTACCACAAATAATATTCTTGTTTGTCAACATTAACACAGCTCTTTGAGATGTCACCCAATTAATTCCACGAGTTATTTCCTGACTTTCATTAGTTATTATGCCTTTACTAGCATCAGCAGCTAAAACTTTTTCATCTGCATTTTTAAGTTCAAAATTTCTTCTTTTTCGGTTTGTACCATAAATAATATCTACAAATCCTTTTAATATTTTATCAAACATTTTTGACTGTTCTCTTTTAAAAATTAAAACTAATTTGTTTTAAGAAACTTAAAAAAAATTAGTTCATTCAACAACAACTAATATACATAAATTAAAACACTCACAATAAGCTATAAAAAAAGCTCATAATCAAGAGTTTTTGGGTTATTCTTTTTAAAAATAGTTTTTTAACAATTTTTAAAAAATTATAATAGCAGTTTTATTAATAATTATCAGCTAGAAAATAAATGTTAGACTTATTCTTTATACATTCTTCACAAAACTTAATCAAATATTCATATTCTTTTCTTACTAAGTTTAATTCTTCATTTTTTTTTATCAATCGTAGTTAAATGATTTAAAAACTCATGTATATTTTCAATTAAAACTTCAGAATATACTGCCCATTCCTCATTTTCTCCAACATAATCCCTATCAAAGTATTTATATAGTAAACTATTTGTATACATTTTTATTCTTCTGATATTCTTAACTCCCAATCGTTCTTATTTACAAAATTTAAGAAAATGATTAAATCATTTATACAATTACTATCCCAAATATCTTCTTTTAATGCTTTTTTTTGATTGTCGTTAATTATTGGAATTATTTCTAATAACCATTTAAGTTCGGTTTCTAAAATTACATCTTCTATAAAGTCTACACCCCACCAGCCTTTACATTCATACCAATTTTTGATAAATTTTGGTAATTCCTGATAGTTATTTTGATTACCAATCAGTTTCCTTATCAATGTGTCAAAATACCCTTCCCAAAGGCTAAAAAAATATATATTGTTTTCTCCTTGATTTAATTGTACTTCGTAAAATTGATTTTTTGTAAGTTCTTTTATATTTCGTTTAAATTCAATGTCTTTTGAATTTGTGTAAAACCGTATTTCTTTTTCTCCTAAAAAGTCTGAGTAATAATCCAATTTTAAAAAATCAATTTCCATTAGTTACTTAATTTTTATTTACATTTAGTATTTACTTGGTATAACAAGCAACCATTTTATAAATTTTATTTTCTGAAAAATATTTTAAATCATATTCATCATTCAATAAATCAATAACTTTTCCCCAATCATTCAAAGATGTTTCTTGTATATAAATATCACTTAAAGGATCATCTGGTCTAAAAATCCAGCTAATATTGTCCCTTATAATTCATATTTTATTTTTATGGTTTATTTTATAAACTGATGCATTCTGTAAAAGTAAATTATATTTCACTTCGTATTTTATCAATACAATGTTAGCTGTAGTATCATAGTAACTCTATTTCTTTCGAAATATTTTCGCGTGCTTGTTTTTCATATTTATCTTTAAAATATTCGGTTTTGTATATTCTATCGAACGTTAGAAAATGTTTCAGAACTTTTTTTCTACCTGAATTATATATAAAATCTGGATATATGGAATATTCTTTTCTTATTTGCTTTATATAAAGTTCATATTCATTCCAACTTTTACCTAAAATTGAAAGATCTGAATCTAATAAATAATTTGTGTCTTTTTGATTGGATAATTGATGAGATTTGGTTGCTAAAATTTGATTATATACCTTATCAATTGATACATCGTTATAATTTAATTTCCTCAATTTACTCTTTGCGTATTCAGCACTTTTCTCTTCGTTATCTTTCGACGTACTCTTATAAATAAAATCATGATAGAATATAGAAAATAGAACAGAATCAAAATCTTCAATATCGTTTTGTACACTGCTTAATTCCATTATCATATTTTCTAAATGAATCAAATTATGGTAATGTCTACTTCTATGAGAATATGATTTTTCAATCTCATTCCAATATCCTCTAAAAATCTTTTCATTACTTGAATATTTAGAGCATAGATCTATGAAGATTTCCTTTATAGTTTCTTTCATTATTTATGGGAAAAATTGGTTTTTCATATTACATCTAACATTATTTTATACGAAATTGAATATACAAAAATTTAATAAATAAACACAATCAATACCCATTATTGTAAAACTACAATTCTACAAATTCTCTCCCACTTTCCTCTGTGTTTTCTTCGACCGTTCTTCGACGAGAATGCCGTTTTTCCGAAGGTTCGTCAAAAAAAAAAATTATCTATGAGATTCCATAAACCAAAAAGCTCCTGTGAAGGAGCTTTTTTTTGGAATTTAAAATACTATTTAAATATTTCTTTAAATTCATCTAAATATGACAACTTTTCGTATCCAAGATATTTTATTTTTTTATTGATTTCACTTTTTACTTCAAAATAGTTTTTGTGATAGAATTGTGATATTTTAATAGTTTTATCTTCATTTTTATATAAATAGAGATTCTAAAAGTTTAATTTTATCAAATATAATAGGAGGATAATATGAATGTGCATCTGCACAAATAGTGCATTTTCCAGTTTTAATATTAATATCGTCATCAAGGTCTTGATAAGGAAAAATATTGAATAATAATTCGTGTTGCAAAAGATTTCTATAAAATAAAATATGTTGTGATTTTGAAGAAATAGTATCAATGCGATTGAATAATTCTTCTGCACTTTTCAAAATACTTAATAATTCTCTTACTCCATCATACATAAGTACATCATCTGTATTATGAATATCTACTTTCATTTGTTCCAAATCATTTAAGAAACATTTTATGGCTCTTTTTCCATACAACAGTTGTTTTCCATTTGCATCAGAAAACTCATAACTGAAATTTTTTATTGTTTCTTGAAAGAAAGAATAAAAAGTCCGTATTTGTTCTGTTTTGTGTTGTTGTTCTTCCTTTATATTGTCTTTTTCTATTTGATTTTGCACTATGCCATTTGCTGAAAGTTGAGCTTTTAACGCTAAATATAGAAGTATAGAGCCAATGAGTTGAGAAATAGGATTTGTTATACCGCCAATCGCATCGCCAACAACGCCAAAATTACCAATGCCTGTTTTATTGAGCAATGGAAGTAGTAATGGAAATAAAAATGTTAATAAAATACCAAAAAGCAAGAGCCATTTTGCATTTTTATCAAGACTATTTTTCATTCTTTATTTTTTAAATTGCTTCATTAAAAATTTATGTCTTCGTCCATTATTTCTTTAGTTTATCCTGATAAAGCGATTTTAATTTTGCTAATTTTGGATTTATTACTGCCATACAATAACCAGTTTCGCTATTGCGATTGTAATAGTCTTGGTGATTGGCTTCTGCCTTATGGAAATGTTCAAACATTTTCACTTCTGTTACTATCATATCATCGTAGGCAGATTGAACATCTTCAATGACCTTTAATGCTTGCATTTTTTCATCGTCTGTTCTGTAAAAAATAATGCTACGATATTGTGTTCCTCTATCAGCACCTTGTTTATTTATAGTCGTAGGATTGTGAGTAGTTAAATGGATTTTCACTAAATCTTCAAAGCTAATTTCAGAAGGTAAATAAGTAATTTCAATTACTTCAGCGTGACCAGTAGTTCCAGAACAGACTTCTCTATATGTAGGATTTATAATTTCACCACCACTATAACCACTCTCTACATTTACAACTCCTTTTAATTGCTGAAACATAGCTTCTGTGCACCAAAAACAACCACCACCAAATGTAACTTTTTTCTCATCAGATTTTACTTTTTTCAGAGCAACAGCATTTATGCAAAATCTCAATCCACTTGGCATAGGACCATCTTGAAACACGTGACCTAAATGAGCATCACAAGTGCTACAAGTTGTCTCTATTCGATACATACCAAACGTAACATCTTTGATATAATTGATTGTATTCTCTTTTATCGGCTGTGTAAAACTAGGCCACCCAGTTCCACTTTGAAATTTTTCTTCGCTGTCAAAAAGTACAGTGTTACAACAAACACAGGCATATTTGCCGGGTTCAAACAAATTGCACATTTCGGAGCTATGAGCTCTTTCTGTTCCTTTTTTACGAGTTACGTAAAATTGTTCTTCGGTAAGAAGTGATTTCCATTCCTCTTCCGATTTTTCTATTCTTTGGTCTGGGTTAAGATTGCCATTATTGGCTAATCTTATTACATCTATCCATTTTTGCATATAAAATTTATTTAATTGTTTGTAAAAATACAATTGCTTTTTCGGTATTCAAATGAAAATCATTGAATACTACTTTTCCTTCTTGGTTTATAAAAATAAACCAAGGAGTTCCTCCTGTTCTATAATGATACATTACTGTTGAAATATTTTGCGTGCTTTCATCTCCTTCATCTTGTCCAAAAGGAATTTCCAACTTATACTGCTTTTGTGTTTCTTTTAGCTTTTCAAAAGTATTTTGATTTTTACCTTCAAACACTGATTGAATAGCAAAGAATTTAATAGCTTGGTTGTTTTTTAATGCAGTGACCATTTGTTGTAACGAAGGCAAGCCTATTTTATGACAGCCAGGACACCAACTTTGAAAACAATACAAAACAATAAACTTTCCTTTAAAATTAGATAATTGTATAGGTTCAGTATCTTTTCCATTTGCATCAATCCATTTAAATTTTTCCAGTTCTGGGGCATCAAATCCCTCTATACCATATTTTTTATTATTCATTTACCATTTTTATTTATAAGTAATTTAAACACAGATTTCGCAAATCTAACATATTCATTTGCTTTTAAGTCAAATACTACCCATTTGTAAATGTTTCCATATGGACACAATGGAGCATTTGTTTCGCTTCCACTACGTAATTCGTATCTATTTGGATCTATATCATATTCTACTTTTCTTATCCTTTTCAATTCAGGTTTCATTGTTCCTTGTTTTGGCTTGGCATTGCCACTAACGGTCGGGTGTATGAGCAGTAGCCTTGCACGAACTTAAATAAATGAACAAGACTTTAAATTAATAACCGAGCAATAGTTAAAAGGCTGACATGCTATTGCTTATACACATTGTTAGCCACTGTTTTTATTATGATGACCATAAACTTGAACATAAAAGCAAACGTGAATAACCTATCACTTTCACAGATTTATGAATTGCTGCAAAAATATAGCCTTGAAAAAGTGGAAGACCAAAAGATTTACGAGTTTAATGGATACAGATTCAAAATAGAAACTGAAATAAATATGTCTATTAACTATGTGATTACTGAGCTTCCTTAAATGGTGGCTAACATAATTTTTTACGAAACTACTATAGCTTTAGTTTCGTAAAAAAACACCTATATCTGCATTTCGTAAAATTAAATATAATTATATTTATGCAAATAAGATACTTAAAAAATATAATATTCATATATCGTGAAGTAATTTTTTATAGAATATAATAATGAATGTATGGATAGCGAAACAATACTATAAACTCGTATTGTAGTTACACTCAAGCTTTCTTAGAATAGATGAAAAAATATTAATAGATAAAATGAAATTCCAATTTCAGAAATCGAATTATTTATTAATACAAATACAATCTCCAAAAACAGAAACTCCCATTTTTCCACCTTTTATCGAAGAAGCATCGAAGAACAGATATTGAACTATCGAAGAAGCATCGAAGAACTATTTACACAAAACACACAAGTTACTATATATCAATAACTAAAAATTATATAAAATAGTAAAACAGGGATATAAAAAGACAAAAACAGACAAATAGAGACAATCAAATTTCAATGTATTTTATATAGAAAATATACATCCAAATACCTTATACCACCCCAAACAAAAGAAGCTCATAATCAATTATTTATACAACTATAAACTTTTATCAAAAGAATTAAAAAAAAACTAAATTTTATCTATCGCCAAAAAAAGAATTTAAAAATATCTCTTCAAACCAAAAATTTCAAACAATAATTAACATGTTCAAAATATAAAACTCATGAATAAACTAAATAGAATTAAGCTTCTCATTAATTTTCAGTATATTTAATTAAATTAAAGATTATGAAAAAGCTATTTTTATTTATCAGCGTTTCTCTCCTATTTTTTGCTTGTACAACCAATCAATCTACACAAAATTCAGTTCCGAATAAAGATGAGAATTCATTAAAATTCGAGCCGAATGAAGATGGTGATTATGATATTGTTGTATTTGATCCTCAATATGATATTTATTTAAAAACAACTGCATTACCCAAAGAATATTATTCGAAAGAATATTACGAACAAAAAAATCGCCAATATGTGATGATTTGGAATCAACGACATATGCAACCGATGACATATAATCCTGATTTGTATGCGGTGAGTATAGATTTAGATCCTTCTATTGACTATGGTTACGATTTTGAATACAAATTATTTAACTTTTTTCGATTCATTGAAACAAAATATCGTGTCAGAATTAGATAATATCGTTTATTTTTGCAAGCTAATTTTAGAAAGATGAACGATTTTTCAACCCATATATACAATCAATTAGTTGAAGCTTTGCCAGATTTGGCTGGTTTACATACAAAAAATACCGAATTATTAGAATTTCATATCGAAAATGAATACAAATCGACTTTTGGTGATCTTTATATTCAGACTTCGGATGATGATAAAATGTGGATCAAATCTTCTTTTCCTTTTACAACCTATGAAGTAGATGGCGTAGAAGAACTTGTTTATATTTTGGAAGGTTTGTTGTTTAACCAATTATTCTGGGTAATTAGTTATGATGATGGCGATTGGGACGACACTTTTTTGATGCTAAAAGACCAAGAAATTAAAACGGAAGAAGGTTTTACTTATAAAATTCTTTCTTGGAACGGAAAAGATGATAAAGTGATTAATGCTTAACCTCCTATTTTTATACATTTGCAATTATGTTTAACAACGAATTACTAAAAGACATCCAAAAACGTACACAAGATTTGCACGAATATTTGGAAATCGAACAAAAAGAAATCGAAGTTCAAAATGAAGAAGAACACGCTGCTTCTCCTGAATTTTGGAACAATCCGAAAGAAGCCGAAGCTTTTATGAAAGTTCTGCGTGGTAAAAAGAAATGGATCGATGAATACCAAACAATTGCAAATGCTGTAAACGATGTTGAAGTTTTAGTAGAATTTAATCGCGAAGGCGAAGTAAGTGACGAAGAAGTAATGGAACAATATACTGTTGTTGCTAAGCTTTTAGAAGATATAGAATTCAAGAATATGCTTTCAGAAGAAGGAGATAATCTTGGTGCAATTCTTCAAATTACTGCCGGAGCTGGAGGTACAGAATCTTGTGACTGGGCTTCTATGTTGATGCGTATGTATTTGATGTGGGCCGAAAAACATGGGTATAAAGTAAAAGAATTAAACTATCAAGCGGGTGATGTCGCAGGTGTAAAAACGGTAACATTAGAGGTTGATGGCGAATTTGCTTTCGGTTATCTAAAAGGAGAAAATGGTGTGCATCGTTTGGTGCGTATTTCGCCTTTTGATAGTAATGCAAAACGTCATACAAGTTTCGTTTCGGTTTATGTTTCACCAATTGTAGATGATACAATCGAGATTGAAATCAATCCTGCAGATATCGAATTGCAAACTTCTCGTTCTGGAGGAGCTGGAGGACAAAATGTAAATAAGGTTGAAACGAAAGTTCAGTTAACGCACAAACCTACAGGAATTGTGGTTGTTTGTCAGGTTGAACGTTCTCAGTTAGCCAATCGCGAACGTGCAATGGAGATGTTAAAATCTGAATTGTACAAGATTGAGTTAGAGAAAAAAATGGCTGCACGTAATGAGATTGAAGCAAATAAGATGAAAATCGAATGGGGTTCTCAAATTCGTAATTATGTGATGCATCCATACAAATTGGTAAAAGACGTCAGAACAGGAACTGAAACAGGTAATGTGGATGCTGTAATGAACGGTGATATAGACGAATTCTTGAAATCGTTCCTAATGTTAATGGGACAAAAAGAAACGTCAAAATAGTTTTATCCTAAATTTCTTTCATGAAAATATTAATCGGAGGCGCTGGAGAAGTTGGTTTTCATTTGGCTAAATTGCTTTCTAATGAAATGAATGACATCGTCATCATGGACATGGACAAGGACAAATTGTTGATGATCGAAAACTCGTTAGATGTAATGGCTTATCGTGGTGATATAACTTCTTTCAAGGCTTTGCGCGAAGTTGGAATTGATGATACAGATATTTTTATATCGGTCACTCATCTTCAAAACACAAACCTTACTAGTGCTTCGATTGCGAAAGATTTAGGGGCAAAACGTACATTAGCTCGAATTTCGAATCCTGAATTTCTTTACAAAGAAAATCAATTTTGGGTGCAAGGAATGGGAATTGATGCATTAATTAGCCCTGAGAAATTAGCGGCTGATGAGATTTATTCACTTGTTCAACAATCTGCTTTCAATGCGATGCATCCCTTTGCAAATGGTCAACTTTTTATGGTTGGAACTGTTTTGGATGCGGATTGCAAGATTTTGGACAAGCAATACAAAGACATGTATTTGACGACAAAAGGTGGTGAAGACAATCTTTTGATGCCAATTGCAATTATCCGTAGCAACGAACGCGGCGAATATCAAACCATTATTCCTGAAGCTGATACTGAATTTAGAATAGACGATCACGTTTATTTTATTGTAAAAAAAGCTGGAATTTTAGAAGTTTATAAAATCCTAGGAAAAAAACAAGAGTATTTCAAAAATGTAATTGTTTTGGGAGGAGGAAGTATTGGTGTCAAAGTTGCCAAACTTTTAAAAGATAACAAGCACAACGTTAAGTTATTAGAAATCAATCGAAACAAAGCTTTTGATTTAGCTGATGATTTAAATAACATTTTGATTATCAATGGTGATGGTCGAGATGGAGAATTGTTATTGGAAGAAGGTATTTCTGATTCAGATGCTTTTATTGCTGTGACAGGAAGTTCGGAAACGAATATTATGTCGTGTCTTTTAGCAAAATCAAAAGGTGTTAAAAAAACAATTGCTTTGGTCGAAAATATCGACTATATTCATCTTAGTCAAGAAGTTGGAATTAACGCTTTTATCAATAAAAAACTCTTAACCGCAGATAGTATTTTCCGTTATATTCGACAAGGTTCTGTGATGGATGTAACAGGAATTTCTGATTTAGATGCCGAAGTTTTAGAATTCCGTATTCACGAAAATTCTGAAATCGCATTCAAAAAAGTAAGCGATTTTCCATTTAAAGAAGGTGCTATTATTGCTGGAATTGTTCGTAGAAATGATGGATTTATTCCAACCAAAGATTTCATTATCGAACCAAAAGATCATGTTGTTGTTTTTAGTCAAGCGAATTTAATTCCAAAAGTGACCAAATATTTTAAATAATGAAATCACTTAACATCAAAGTAATCCTGAATCTTTCGGGTGTTTTATTACTATTAAATGCGCTCTTTATGTTTATTGCAACATGTGTCAGCATTTATTTTAATGATCATCTACTCTACCCTTTTTTAGTTTCGGGGAGTTTAGTGGGATTGTCGGGAGCTGCAATGATGTATTTTACGCGTGACAGAAGAAAACACATCAACAAACGCGAAGGTTATATCGTGGTTTGTGTCGGATGGCTTTTCTTGATTCTTTCGGGATGTTTGCCATATGTTACGTCGTTAATATTTTTACCAAACGATCATATCATCAATGAGAATTTCAGTTTTGTGAACATTGTTTACGAAACCGTTTCTGGTTATACAGCGACTGGAACATCGATTTATGATGATGTAGAAAGTCTCCCAAAAAGCATATTGTTTTGGCGAAGTACAACCAATTGGATTGGTGGTATGGGAATTATCGTTTTGACGATTGCGATTTTACCGTTTCTTGGAATTGGTGGTCGACAACTTTTTATGGCAGAAGCGCCTGGAATTTATACGGATAAAATTCACCCTCGAATTACAGAAACAGCGAAAAACCTTTGGTTAGTTTATTTAGGATTAACTGCTTTTTTTGCATTGTTGCTTTATTTTGGTGGAATGAATTTATTTGATGCTGCAAACCATTCGATGAGTGTGATTGCAACCGCAGGTTTTTCTACTAAAAATGAAGGTTTGATGTATTGGAATAACAATGTTTTTATTCAATATGTACTAATCGTGATGATGTTTTTGGGCGGAACAAACTTCGCTTTGATTTATTTATTGATTAAAGGACAATTCAAAAAAGTGTGGAAAAATGAGGAATTTCGCTGGTGGGTTGGCTTACTTGCTGTCGTTACATTTATCGTTTTTGTCGTATTATTTTTTAATATTTACCCTAGCTATTCCGTCGAAACTTATTCCTGGTTTAACTTCGAACATTCATTCAGAAGCTCATTATTCCACGTCGTTTCTATCGCATCTACAACCGCTTTGGCAATGGAAGATTACACAAGTTGGTTAACCGTAACCACACTTATTTTCTTCTCTTTGTTCTTCATCGGAGGTTCGGCAGGTTCTACATCTGGAGGAATTACAGTTATCAGACACGTCATTTTATTAAAAAATAGTTGGATCGAATTTAAGCGTATTTTACATCCAAACGCAATTATTCCTGTTCGTTATAACAATCGTTCGCTTAACCAATCTATTGTTTTCCACGTCATGGCATTCTTTGTCATGTTTATGTTTACATGGATTGTGAGTTCTATTTTGTTTGCGCTTTTGAATTATGGTATAACAATGAGTTTCCAAGATATTTTGGCCTCTTTAACATTAACTGCTTCCACTTTAGGAAACGTAGGTCCGGGAATTGGCGAATTTGGTCCGGGTACTTCAATGAATTCTTTAACGGATAGTGCAAAATTATTATGTTGTTTTTTAATGGTTTTGGGACGATTAGAGCTTTATACAATCTTAATTTTATTTACGCCTGCTTTCTGGAAAAATAATTAATGGGATGCTTCTAAAATTACTTTCTGAATGATTTCTTCGGTTTGATCTGGGAAATCTTTCTCAATAATTTTATTCGAATCCACCCAACGTTGCAATTGTGCTACATTCAAATCATATGAATAATCAACGCCAATCATTTTTAAAGCTTCGCAATTACATAATTGTTCGTATTGACCTTTAATCGGAATCACAAAAAGCTTCTTTTTAAGATAAATACTTTCGGCAGGCAATTCGAAACCAGCACCGCACAAAACTCCTTTACAATTTTCTAAAGTTCTAGTAAAAAGACGTTCATCAATTGGATAAATTTGAACATTAAATTGACGCGTAACATCTTTCACAAAAGGTGAAAAAACTTTCCATTTTGAATCTTTAATCAGTGATAATTTCTCCATAATTTCTGTTGGATGAAAACTTGGTAAATACGCCAAATAGTAATCTTCTTGTTTTGGATGCAATGCTCTAATTTTATCTCGAATGATTGGTAAAAAAATAGCATCATTATATTCTTCGAAATGAAAACCGTAATACTTAGAAGTTGGTGCGTAATATTTTAAAATCGTTTCGCCCGTTTTATTTTTCACTGTTGGTGTTTCATCAAATAAAAATGAAGCTTGATGACTCAAACCAACAATATTTATCTTTTTCTTTCGAGCTGCATGTGCCGTAATTGGCTCAAAATCATTAATAATTAAATCATATTTTTCAATTGGAAAATGATTCACTTCATTCCAAAAAGATTTAAAACTATTCTCCTTAAAAATTCGTTTATACGAAACTTTTCCCATCTGATTATAAAATAATGACAATCCTTTATGATGTTTAAATTGAAAATTCTCGAGTTGTAATTGTGAATTAGAGCCACTTACAAAAACATCCAAATCTCCATATTCTTCGAGAATTGGTAACATTTTTTGTGCACGAGCTAAGTGTCCATTTCCCGTTCCTTGTAAAGCATATAAAATTTTCATTTACTTCTTATTGAGAATTGAAACAATCAGTTCATCCAACGAATAATTGAACTCGATTTCTTCTAAATTTTGCATCAAAGTATGTTTATGTTCTTCAAAATAAAACACTGACCAATTTCCGTCTACACATTCTAAAGCAGATAAATTCTCAATCCAATCGCCCGAATTCATATACACACACGATCCTTTATCCGTTTTTACTTTTCTCAATTGTGGCTGATGAATGTGTCCACAAACCACGTAATCATATTCATTTTCGATCGCTAATTCGGCAGCAGTTTGTTCAAAATCATTGATATGCTTCACCGCTTTTTTTACTGAGTTTTTAATCTTTTGAGATAACGAATAACGCTCTCTTCCAAAAAACTCTAAACATTTATTGATAAAATAATTCAACTGAATTAATTTATCATAACCCCAACCACCTAATTTCGCAATCCATTTCGAATGTTGAATCGATGCATCAAACACATCTCCATGAAAAATCCAAGCGACTTTATCATTTTGTTTCAACATATATTTATCCGTTAAAAGAATATTTCCAAAACGCATTGTGGTAAATTTACGTAACAATTCGTCATGATTTCCTGTTATATAAACGATTGGAATTCCTTGTTCTGAAAGATTTAACAAATAACTAATAATTTGAAGATGCGTTTCTGGGAAATAACTTTTCTTAAAATTCCAAATATCCACAATATCACCATTGAGAATAATTTTTTTTGGATTGATTGACTGTAGATAAGCTAACAGCTCTTGTGCTTTGCAACCAAAAGTTCCTAAATGCACATCCGAAATAACAACAACATCAAGATTACGCTTCATTGATTTTTATTTAAATTTCGAAATCAAATATTACTTAAACGTTTTTTTAATCTTATGAAATCTTTATAAATTTGAGTCTAAATTGTAAAGTTATGAGCGAATTGAAATTCAAAACAAATATAAATTGTGACAGCTGTATCAAATCTGTAAAACCTTTTTTGGACGAAGCTGTTGGTGAAGACAATTGGAAAGTTGATACTTCTGATGAACGAAAAGTACTGACTGTGACAACAACCGAAGATGAAGAAGAGGTTGTGGAAGCCGTGACAGATGCAGGTTTTAAGATTCAGAAATTAAAAGAATAAATAAAAGCGATTCAGTAAACTGAATCGCTTTTTTGTTAGATTAAGAATATATTCTTTCTTATTTTTTTACTACTTTTTGAGTAGAAGATTTTCCGTTAGAAGTTGTTTTAACCACATAAGTTCCTTTAACTAATGAAGAAACGTCTACATTTTGAACACCTTTAACTTCGAAAGATTTTACCAATTGTCCGTTAATATTGTAAACTTCTACAATTGTTTTATCTTTTACATTGAAAGAAGCTGTATTTGTCCATAATGTATTAGAAACTGCTTTAGTAGAAGTTAAATCATATACATTCATATTAACATCCCATAATTGAATGTTATCAATATCCAATGCATAAGCAGCATCTTTACCTACTTTTAAAGCAAAAAAGTCTTTTGTTAAATCAGCAACATTTAAATCTTTTTTATCAGATAAATCCAATGTTACCTTTACCCAATTTCCTTTTGTATCAATAACACCTGTATATTGATTACTTGCAGATGAAGAAATTTTTGAATCTGAAGATAAATCTCCTACATTATATGCGTAATATCCTCCATCACTTTTATATACATTTAATGATAAAGTTTTCCCTGATGTTCCTTTAACCCAAAAAGTAATTTCTTTTGGTTGAGTAGAAACAGTACCTCCTAATAATGATGTAAAAACATAATCATTTGCAGTTGGCGTTGTTGTAATATTTAAAGAATTAGATCCATTAACACCTTTACCAACTCCCTGAACAGCATACGATTTAAGACCGAATTTATTAACTCCTGTAGTAAACTTAGCCCAATCTTCAAAATCAGACCCAGGGATTGCGTTTACTTGAGCAAAAGATAATGTTGATAATGCAGCAACTGCTACTAAAGAATAGAATTTTTTCATATTGTATTTTTTTAATTATTTTTATAAAGATAATTAAAAAACTAAATGAAAACATATCTGTTATAAAATTAACGATTTGGTAAAATAAAAAAGCAGCCAAAAGGCTGCTTCAACTATAAATTTTAATTTTATTTCTTAGATATGAATTGCATGTCCATATGCATCTTCTACCGCTTCCATAATAGCTTCTGCCATTGTCGGGTGAGCGTGTACAGATTTCATAATTTCATGAGCTGTAGTCTCTAATTTACGTGCAACAACTGCCTCAGCAATCATTTCAGTTACTCCATCACCAATCATATGACATCCCAACCATTCACCATATTTCGCATCAAAAACAACTTTTACGAATCCATCAGCAGCTCCATTTGCAACAGCTTTTCCGTTTGCAGAGAATGGGAATTTACCAACTTTCACTTCGTAACCTGCTTCTTTAGCTTTTGCTTCTGTAAGCCCAACAGACGCAATTTCTGGTGAACAATATGTACAACCTGGAATATTTCCGTAGTCGATTGGTTCTACTTTTTCACCAGCAATATGCTCAACACATAAAATACCTTGTGCTGATGCTAAGTGTGCTAAATCTGCTCCTTTTACAACATCACCAATTGCGTAATATCCTTTTACAGATGTTTCACAAAAATCATTGATAACAATTTTACCTCTTTCAGTTGCAATACCAACTTCTTCAAGACCAATATTTTCTGTATTTGGAACAACACCAACAGCAGATAAAACAACTTCAGCTTCGATGATCTCTTCACCTTTAGCAGTTTTAATTGTTGCTTTTACTAAATCTCCAGTTGTATCAACTCCTGTAACTTCTGCATTTGTTAAGATATTAATTCCAGATTTTTTAAGAGATAATTGTAATTGTTTCGAAATATCTTCATCTTCAACATTTACAATACGTGGCAAAAACTCTACAATTGTCACTTCTGTTCCTAATGTATTGTAGAAATGAGCAAACTCAACTCCAATCGCACCAGAACCTACAACAATCATTGATTTTGGTTGTTTTTCCATTGCTAATGCACCACGATAACCAATTACTTTTTTACCATCTTGTGGTAATGCAGGTAATTCACGAGAACGTGCACCAGTTGCAATAATTATATTTTCTGAAGATAATTCGCTAACAGAACCATCTGCAGCAGTAACTTTTACTTTTTTTCCTGGTAAAACTTTTGCTTCACCTTGAATCACTTCAATTTTGTTCTTCTTCATCAAGAATTGAACACCTTTACTCATACGATCCGCCACTCCTCTACTACGAGAAACTACATTTCCAAATTCGAATGAAATATCTGAAGGTAAGTTAATTCCAAAATCTTCTGCATGATTTAAGTATTTGAATACTTGAGCAGATTTTAATAATGCTTTTGTAGGAATACATCCCCAGTTAAGGCAGATTCCTCCTAATTCAGCTTTTTCTACGATTGCTACTTTTTTACCTAATTGTGCTGCTCTAATTGCTGCAACGTATCCTCCAGGACCACTTCCAATAACTATAATGTCGTAACTCATTTTTTCCATAATTTGATTGCTAATTTAATAATTATAACCCGAAAAAAAAGGAATTCCTTAAAATAGATTAAAATTTCTTACTTTTGCAATGTGAAAATATTCTTTGAAAATTACGCTGACGACTTACTGGTCGAAACTGAATTACCTTTAGAAGGTAGTTTATCACAAGCTATTGAGATTTTTCATAACCTACCTGATTATGACGGAAGTTATATTGGTTTGATGAATCAAGATGGGAATACTGTTCAGATTTCGAAATATGATCGATTTTTATTTTTAGTAGAAATCCCTGTTTATCAAGAACAAGCTTCATATTCAGTATTATTTACTTATTTTCAAGTAATGCAATTATTAGAAGATTTATACAAAGGATTTGATCCTTACAACATAAAAGGATTGAAGTTTGAACAGTATTTAACAAAAAAAGCAACGAAATAATCGTTGCTTTTTTATTTAATATTATGTATTAATTCGCTAAATCCGTATATTTTTTTCTTGACTTTTTCAAACGAATTAATACATAAATTAAAGAGATTACAGAAATTGTAAACGTAGTATTTAATAATAAATCTGCAGATTCAAATTCTAAAATCTTAGTAAAACCAGCAATCACAACTAAAATAAAACTAAATACATAAATAAAAAATGGGTGTCTAACATTCATTTCTACTATTTTTTAACTTAAACTTAACATTGATAAAAATAAAAATAATTTTATAATTTCCAAATTATTTATCATCAATCAAATAAAATTTAACATAACTTCGCTCTATGGACCTATTCAACGATTTATTTGACGGACAAGAGAATCTACTTCCTAAAGATGGAACGGTAAATTATTTTGGGCAAATTATGAGCGACGAAGAAGCGCATCGTTATTATTCTGTTTTATTAAATGAAATTGAATGGAAGAACGATCAAGCAATTATTTTTGGTAAATTAATCGAAACTAAACGAAAAATTGCTTGGTACGGAGATTTTCCATTTGCTTATACCTATTCCAAAATCACGAAAACAGCTTTACCTTGGACTGATACTTTACTTGAATTAAAAAAATTAGCTGAGGAAAAAACTGGTGAAACTTATAATTCTTGTTTGATAAATTTATATCACGATGGTTCCGAAGGAATGGCTTGGCACAGCGATGGCGAAAAACAATTGAAACGTCATGGCGCAATTGCGTCGCTTAGTTTTGGTGCTGAACGTAAATTTGGTTTTAAACACAAAGAAACCAAAGAAGTAATTTCTTTAAATCTTGCAAGTGGTAGTTTATTGGTAATGAAAAATGAAACGCAGGATTATTGGCTGCATCGCTTACCTCCTACTAAAAAAGTAAATTCGCCACGAATTAATCTAACATTCAGAACAATCGATTTGGAGCAATAATTATTTTTGCTTGGAGATTTCAGCTTTATAAAAAGTCAAACTTTGTTGATTAAATTTATTCAGAAATGCATCATTAAAATCATTCAAAGAAATAACATCCAAATCAATTTTAGTTTTTAACGTCGGTAAAGCAATCACTTTATTTGATGATTTATCCAAACTATTCCATTTCGCAATAAATTCTTTTGTAGCTGTTATAAAAGTTGATTCGCCGTTTTCTTTCGAATAATCATCCGAAACTATTGAACGTTTTATAGCAGATAATTCAATCTTTTTTGTCTGACGATTGTATCGAAAATAAGATGTAAACAAAACATCTCCTATTTTATTGATAATCTTAAAACCTTTCTTTGTTTCCTCAATCTTCGCATTGTGATCCAATTCATGAAAAGCTAAACTACTCTGCTTTTTATATTCAGTATCAGAAAGTAAAAACTCTATTTTGTTCGTTTCAAAATTAATCGAAACCTTGTCAAACTTTCCATCTCCGTCCAAATCTTTCACAATAGATTGTTTTGCAAAAGTCAGTAGACTCATGCTCAAAAACAACGATATGAAAAATATTAACCTCATCAGAAAGTACAATGTTTTAATTTTTATCTAAAGATACCACAAAAAAAGCTCCAAAAAGGAGCTTTAACTATTTAATAACAGGATTTATATCAAGTATATTTTCTTTTCTATATTTTTCGATAAAATCATCTGTAAAATTTTCGCTTCCTAACAATTTATTTTCTTGCAAAACTTTTTTGATATCTAGCTTTTTGTAGGCTTGTAACATCGGTTCAGAAATCGCTTTGTACGTAAAATGCCACGGCTCATACTTGAATCCTTTTCTCGCTGAATTATCCGTGTATACCAAATAAAAACCATATTTCGAAGCGTTTTCATCTAACCAAAGCTTAAACTTATGCATTGATCCTCCTTCATTAAAATGTTTCTCATTCAACGGATCTGCTGGTATTCCACGCGTTCCGTCTATAATATCCAAATCAGTTCCCCAATGATGACGAGAAGTTCCTGGAATAGTAGAATATTCAATAATCTTTTCGATGTTTTCTTTCGCTGCAATTTTCTTCGCCTGATTCGCTTTATACTTGCGCTCCCAAATTCCGTTTTGGTAGGTATAATTTCTATAACTCGAAATCACTTGTATTTTAAAGCCTGCTTTTTGCGCATCAGCTTTCATCAATTCAAATTGTTTTGCAACTTCTGGCAACAATTTATACCCATTCCCCACCATCGTAGGATTTCCTTTACCAATCAATTCAGCGGTTGTAAAAGCAGGTAAAATAGTATCTGTTTCTTCTGGTGTTTGATCGCTGCTACCGAAAGCACAACCAGCATTTAGCATAAAAGCAAGTAAAATTAAATAAGAAAATTTCATAATATTAAATTGAGACATTATGGTAGGTATTAGATTTTGGTTTATTTTTATCAAAATTAAAGAATAAAAGTGGAGATTGTTATAATAATCGTATTGATTTTATTGAATGGAATTTTTTCCATGTCTGAAATGGCACTTGTTTCGTCAAGAAAATTCAAATTAGAAAATCAAATGAAGAAAGGAAGTTCTGGCGCTAAAACTGCCTTGGAACTTGCTGAGAATCCGAACAAATTTTTATCAACCGTACAAATCGGAATTACCCTTATTGGTATCTTGTTAGGGGTTTTCTCTAGTGATAAATTAACTGCAGATTTAACAGAATTTTTAACATCTATCGCTTTCATTGCACCTTACGCCAAAACACTTTCTCCAATTATTATGGTGGTTATTATAACTTATTTTTCGATTGTATTTGGCGAATTATTACCAAAACGTTTGGGAATGAAATTTCCTGAAATGGTTTCTACTATTGTTTCGAAACCGATGAAATGGTTATCTATCATCACTTCTCCATTTGTTTGGTTGCTAACGGTTACCAATGATTTTTTCTTGAAATTGTTTGGTATTAAAGATGATAGCAGCGAAGTTGTTTCGGAGGAAGAAATAAAAAATATCATCAAAGAAAGTACAGAAGGTGGTGAAATTCAGGAAAAAGAACACGAAATCTTAGAACGTGTTTTCGAGCTTGGAGATCGTCGTGTAAATACGTTGGCAACGCATCGTTCAGAAATTGCTTCATTAGATATTTCGGATGATTATGAGAAAGCCCGTGCAAAAGTCAAGAAAAATAAATATTCTGCCTACCCCGTTACGAAGAACAATAATTTGGATGAAATCGTTGGTATCTTGAAACTAAAAGATATGTTTGGGGTAAGTAAAGAAGATTTTAGCCTTAAAAAATTCATACACAAACCTATTTTTGTCAACGAGAATTCGTTTAGTTATCCGTTGTTGGAAATGTTACAGAATTCGCAGGCACATTTCGCCATTATTTTGGACGAATATGGTACAACGGCTGGTATTGTAACGATAAATGATATTCTGGACGAATTGGTTGGTGATACACCAGAGAACCAAGACGAAGACTACGAAATCGTAGAACGTGAAGATGGTACATGGTTGATCGATGGGCAATTTTCTATTTACGAATTCGAGAAATTTTTTGAGATTGATATAGACGAAGACATCGAAAATAGATACGTTACCGTTGCTGGGATTTTCTTGGACAAATACGAAACCATTCCAAATGTTGGGGATAAGGTAGAAGTAGAAGATTTGACGCTAGAAATTGTAGACAAAGATGGTAATCGTATTGATAAAATATTGGCATATCGAAAATTTAATTGAATTTTTTAAATTAATAGGATAACATAATTTGAATTTGTTTCTTGAAATTCAGTTTTATTTGTGCAACTCATGATTTAAACAGAAAGTAAAACTATTGAACCTAATAATAAAGGTGTGATTATTTTTTTCATTGTAATAGATTTTGAGAAATAGTTTTATCAAAAATCTATCTGAATAAATTCTGAAGATTAAAAATTTATTTAAAATCATTCTCAATAAAATTGTGTTAATTAATTCTCTATAAAAATTTTAATTTGTTATTTTTTATCACCTTATTTTTAATAGTACATAATTTTTACGTTAAAAAAATAAATTTATACGATTTATTAAGTAAGTTTTTCGGAGATTGTAAGCAATTGTAGATTTAATGCTACAATTTATAATACTATGACAAATCACTTTATAGGAATAGGAAAATATATTCCAACCGAAACAATTTCAAATCAATTTTTTGAAGAGCATCAATTTTATAATGAACAAGGAGAAATTTTAGATCAAAATAACGCTACTATTTCACATAAATTAAAACAAATAACAGGAATAGAAGAACGTCGATATGCAAGAAAAGATCAAGTAACATCAGACTTAGGTTATATGGCTGCGGCTGCGGCTATCACAAATGCAAATATCGATGCAGAAACTATTGACTATATTATATTTGCGCATAATTTTGGAGATGTAAAACACGATACGATTCAGTCTGATATGGTACCAAGTCTTGCTGCAAGAGTAAAAAATTTATTGAAAATTCAGAATCCTTATTGTGTTGCTTACGATGTTATTTTTGGTTGTCCTGGCTGGGTAGAAGGTGTTATACAAGCCAATGCATTTATGAAAGCTGGATTAGCAAAAAGATGTTTGGTAATTGGTGCAGAAACGCTTTCGAGAGTTGTCGATGAACACGACCGAGATACAATGATATATGCAGATGGTGCTGGTGCAGCTATTTTAGAAGCTTCTACAAACAATAAAGGAATACAAGCTCATTTATCTGCCTCTTATGCAAACGAAGAAAAAGATTATCTGTTTTTTGGAAAATCATATAATTCAGAAAAATGTCCGAATACCAAATACATCAAAATGTATGGTCGAAAAATATATGAGTTTGCTTTATCCAAAGTACCGTTAGCAATGAAAAAATGTGTTGATGATAGCACGTATAACATTGACGATATCAGTAAAATAGTGATTCATCAAGCCAACGAAAAAATGGACGAAGCAATTGTAAAACGCTTTTATAGTTTATATGATCAAGATGTGCCAATAAATATTATGCCAATGAATATTCATAAACTTGGCAATAGTAGTGTGGCAACAATTCCAATTCTTTTAAAAATGATTATGGATAATGATTTGGAAAATCACCAGATAAATGAAGGAGATGTGGTATTATTTGCATCTGTTGGCGCTGGTATGAATATCAACACATTTATTTATCAATTTTAACGATATCAATCATAATAAGATCAAAGTTCTAATCACAATTAGGTTAGAACTTTTTTGTCATATCGAATTCTCTAGGAATTAATACCATTTAATTCATTAAAACTTATTACCTTTGCAACGTACTTAAGAAGATATTTTGTCTTAATAGTTTACAATTGTATTCTTTATTTTACTTTTTTTAATTCACTAATTGACCTAGTCAATATAATTTTAACTTCTGTTTTCTAAAACGTATACTTGTAAGTTTTACTACATTATAATATAAATGTTGTTGGATAATTAATTCATGTTTTCTTAGGTTTTATCAGTATTAATAATAAAAAATCTATACAAACATTTATGGCAGATTCTACATCTAAAAAAGAAAATAGCAAAAAGAAAGCTTTAAAAAAATTAGAGAAATTAAACAAAAGAGAGAACAGAAAAGAGAATAACAACAAAGGAAAATCATTAGAAGATATGATTGTCTATGTTGATGTACTTGGTAATTTTACAGATGTACCACCTCATTTACAAGACAAAGAAGCCGATTTGCTGAATAATAAAAGATTAGAATCTGATAACAGAGATGTTTTTATAGAAGGTATGGTTGATATCTACAACGATTCAAAAGGTTTTGGTTTTATTAAAGTACCAACTTCTAACGATAAAATCTTCTTCCACTTCAAAGAATCAAAAGAATTACTTAAAGTAGGAGATCAAGTGCAGTTCAAAAAAGAAATGTCTGAAAAAGGATTCAGAGCAATTCAAATATCAAAAAAATAAATTAATTAAATATACAACTATGCAAGAAGGAACAGTAAAATTCTTCAACGAATCAAAAGGTTTTGGTTTTATCTCTAACGCAAACGGAGGTGAAGATGTTTTTGTACATGTTTCTGGATTAATTGACAAAGTAAATGAAAATGATCAAGTTACTTTTGATATTGAAAAAGGAAAAAAAGGTCTTATGGCTGTTAATGTAAAAAGAAAATAATTGAACATATAATTATTTCTTATAAATCACAAAGTCCTTGTCTTTATTAGATAAGGACTTTGTGATTTATTACAAACCTATTAAAAGTATATCTCTTAATTTTTATCCACTCCTTGACTATTCATTTTTTGTTGTTTCTTAAAAAAAGCATCCATTTCTGCTTTATACGTTTTGAAATCAACAATTTTCCCTTTCTTTGGTTGATTTATTGTTACATTTTTCTTCGCTTCTTTTACAGATGTTGCTTTGTATGTAATAACCATATCAGCATCGTCGTTCGTTTTTCTTTCTAATTCTAAAATCAAACCAGGTAATCCCATATGCTTATCTGATCTTGAAGGAAAAGACAAAGAAGTAGCAAACCAAGCTGTAAACTCTTCTTTATTGATTTTTGCAGTAGCTTTACGAACATCAAAACCTAAGACTTTTTTTTTGTCGCGTGTTATAGTCCAATTAATTTTAGGAATAGAATCTTTGATAATTCGATCCATCCCAAAGCCAACCGATTCGTGCATATAATAATTTTCAAGCAAGTCTTTGTAATACAATCCATTTCCTTGTGTCGAACTATAGCTTACTGAATTTCCACCATTTAGTGTTGGTTTTTGATTATAATTAGAAGCGGTTTTATCCGTTATTAATATATAAGGTCTAGGAATTTTCATTTGTTCAGTAAAATACCTAATCGTCTCATCTTTAGTTAATTTTCGATTATCAATTGTAACTGAACCTTGAGTTTTACATGCGTCATATACTGTATATACATCATATTCTACTTCTAAAATATCTTGCGCATTTACAAAATACACAAACTGCTTAATACAATCAATAGTAATTTTTTCATAATTTTTATTTAGATTAATCTTTATCTACTCCTTGATGTTCATTCGAACTTTGTTGGTTATAATCAGCTTTCAGCTTTTCAAATTCTGCTTTAGAAATTTCCTTCGCCTTGAATAATTTCTTAAATTCTAAATGATCTTTTGTTGTAACAGAAGTTGCTTTCAAAGAATAAGATGGATCAATAATTCCATTTCGAATAGATTCTACTTTTAATACCAAACCTGGAAGATTAATAAATTCTTTTGGACCAAAACGTTTGGGTAAACTTGGTGCATACCAAATAATTGATTTATTATTATCATCATATTTTACAACTGCTTGTTTAACATCAAAACCCAAATAAGTAGATTTTTCTTGCGTTAATTCGTATTTATAATGTGTAGAAATGGTATCAGTTACAAGGTATTTTTTATTCTCTATCATCCATTCTTGTTTCATTTTATTTTGATTGAAATCTTGTTCAAAATTATACGAAAAAATACCATACATCGTAACCGATGCGTTACCTTGTGAATTATTAATTTTCTCAATCTTGGAAAAAACACTTTTTCCTTTTTCTATTTGTAGCACATAATTTTTTGGAACAGAAAGTGCTTTTATAAAATCATCATCCAATTTTTCTTCCTTCCCATCTTTTCCTATAATTCTAGGAATAGAAACTTCTTCGTATTCAATCTCTAGAGCTTCTTGCGCTTGAGCTAAACAACAAAAAAAACTAATAAAAATTACTAAATATTTCATTCAAAATTATTTTTTATCCACTCCTATCGAAAAAGATTCTCTCATTTTTTGACGAGATTCATCTTGCAATTTTTTAAATTCTTCTTGTGTTATTTCTTCACCTTTTAAAGGTTTAGTTTTAGACATTTTCTTAGGGTTTAAGGTAATTTTATCCGCTTCATAAGTCATAATCGAACCAAATTTACCGCCCGTTTCGCTCACCGTTTTCAGAATCAAACCTGGCAATCCATTCACTTGATTTGGTCCTGCATCAACCTTAATATCTGGCGCAAACCAAGCTGCTATTTGCTTACCTTTATCATTACCAATAGCTTTTTTTACTTTGTGACCCAAAATCGTATCTTCAATATCTGTAATTTTCCATTCATAATCTTTATATGGAGTAACCACAATAAAATTTTGTTTATCTAAAACGACTTCTTGGCGAAACGCTTTCTTACTTATTTCATTAATCAGATCTTTATATTCTCCTCCAATATTAATTGAAAAAGCCCCCATAGAGCTACCATTTTGATCATTATTGATAGTTTCTATTTTTTTGTAAATGGACTGATTATCATTATATTCTAATTGATAATAAATATTTGGAGACCCACCAATTTTTATTGTACCTCCTCCTTTTTGTGCTTGCTCTCTTTCAAACTCCTTTATTTTTTCTTCATCATGCTTTATATCGTATTTATAATCGACAATAAGCTTTTCTTGCCCAAAACCAAAATTCGAAAAAAGTAAAAATCCAGCTAGTAATAATTGTTTCATTATGTTGTAGTTTATAATTAATACTCTAAAATAATTTTTATTTTTTAATTCTACAATAATAGAATATATAATTAACACAACATTGGGAAAAGAAAAAAAATCCAACCGAAGTTGGATTTTTTTCTATATATATTAAAATAAGTTTCTAAATTATCTCAAAGTGTTTCAGCGCATTCCATATTCCGTGATTATCCGCAGAAGTTGTATAATAATCAGCGGCTTCACGAACATTCTCTTTCGCATCGCCCATGGCTACACCTATTTTGCAGCCTTTCAACATACTAATATCGTTACCGCCATCGCCAAAAGCCATTGTTTTAGATAAATCTAAATTATCGCGCTCAGCCATTCGTTCTATTCCGCGCATTTTACTGATATCTTTCGGATTTATATCGGCGAAATATTCTATCCAACGTGTTCCTACACTGTTTGTCAACACATTTTTCATCAAATAATCTTCTTGTTCTTCATTTACAAAAAAGTTCATTTGCATGATATTATCTTTCGGTAAAGTTCGAGGATCAACCACTTCTGGAACTTCCATTCCAAAATATGCAAACGATTTTTCTACATTTTCATTCACACGATTAATACTAAACGCTTCTTTGGTCATATACGAAAATGAAAAAGGATTTTCATCATCATATTGCAACAAAGCCTCTATATCATTAGGATTGATATAATCTACAAAAAATGATTGACGGTTTTCATCCGAGCACATTCCACCATTATTATTGATATAACCATCAAAACCATATTCAAAAATATGTTCGGGCATATCCACCATATTTCGTCCTGTTGCGATGTATATTTTTTTATTTTTTTGTTTTAATAATTTCAACGCTTCGATTGTCGAATCACTGATTTCGTGGTTTTCAAAACCTTGTAATGTTCCGTCAAAATCGAAGAAAAAAGAATCTATCATACTTTAGTTTTATCTTTTACAAAATTAAAAAAGCAACCTTTCTTTGGTTGCTTTTGCTGTTTATTTTAACGCTAATTTAATAATTTCTATTGCTTTATTGGTATCTTCTTCGGAAATGTTGAGATGAGGACGCATTCGCACAGAGTTTTCACCACAAGGAAGAATAATCATGTGATTTTCGAAACATGTTTTGATGAACTCTGAACGATCCAAATCTGATGAAAAATCAAATGCGATGAACAATCCTAATCCACGAACCGAATGAATTTTCTTCGTTTCTTTTGCTATTTCATTCAATTTTGATAAAATATATTTTCCTTTTTCTGCCGCATTTTCAACTAATTTTTCTTGTTCAATCACTTCTAAAATTAATTTGAAACGCAACATATCGATATAATTCCCACCAAAAGTCGAATTGATTCGACTTGATTCCTTGAAAACATTATTCGGAATTTGATCTAACTTTTCTTTATTCGCTAAAATTCCACAAACTTGCGTTTTCTTTCCAAACGAAATTACATCAGGAATCACTTCATAGTGCTGAAAAGCCCACATTTTACCAGTCATTCCCATTCCTGTTTGTACCTCATCAAAAATCAATAAAATCTCTTCTCGATCACAGATTTCTCTCAATTTCTGAAAAAATTCTTTTCGAAAATAATTATCTCCTCCTTCTCCTTGAATCGGTTCAATAATAATACAAGCAACTTTATTTTTTCGCGTTTCTAAAACATTTTCTATTTGCTCAATCGCTCGTTTTTCAGCCTCAACAACTTTGCATAAATTATCCTCTGTAACTGGAAAAATTCGTTTCGGATTTTCAATTCTTGGCCAATCAAACTTTGGAAAATATTCGTATTTACGAGGATCTTTCGTATTCGTCAACGACAATGTATAACCAGAACGCCCATGAAACGCTTGCTTAAAATGAATGACATCACTTGCTTCTTTCTCAATTCCTTTCGAAAAATTTAATCTTGTTTTCCAATCAAAAGCCGTTTTCAGTGCATTTTCTACCGCCAATGTTCCACCAGAAATAAAGAATAAATATTGCAATTCTTTTGGCATCGCAACACGCTCAAATGTATCAATTAAATCGGCATAATCTTTTGTATAAATATCTGACATCGCAGGTTTATTGACAGCATTTCGACCTAAAAAGTCAACTTTCGCCATCAAATGTGGATGATTATAACCGATTGCCGTCGAAGCAAACATCGAAAATAAATCCAAATATTCTATGCCATTTTCGTCTACAACATAGGAACCATGCGACTTATCCATATCCATAACAATCGGATATCCATCTGCCAATATATGTTTTGCTAATCTTTCGTGTACTGTACTCATCTGTGTAAATTTTTAAAAATCAAACTTAATTCCTTGCGCCAATGGCACTTCTGTCGAATAATTAATTGTATTCGTTTGTCGTCGCATATACGCTTTCCAAGCATCCGAACCTGATTCACGACCACCTCCAGTTTCCTTTTCTCCACCGAAAGCACCACCAATTTCAGCTCCAGAAGTTCCGAGATTTACATTTGCAATTCCACAATCAGAACCTTGTTGACTCAAGAATAATTCAGCTTCGCGAAGATTATTTGTCATGATAGAAGACGATAAACCTTGCGCTACATTATTCTGAATTTCTATTGCATTTAACACATCTCCAGAATATTTGATTAAATATAAAATTGGAGCAAAAGTTTCGTGTTGAACAATTTCGAAATGATTCTCAACCTCAGCAATTACTGGCTTTACATAACAACCACTTTCAAAGCCATTTCCTTCTAAAACACCACCTTCAACGATAATCTTTCCTCCTTCTTGATTAATTTTTTCCAAAGCATTTGAATACATTTCAACCGCATGTTTATCAATCAAAGGACCTACATGATTTGCTGTATCCAACGGATTACCTATTTTAATTTGTTTGTAAGCATTTACTAACGATTCTTTTACTTTATCATAAATCGACTCGTGAACAATCAAACGTCTTGTTGTAGTACAACGCTGTCCAGCCGTACCAACCGCACCAAAAACAGCTGAAGTTAACATAATTTTTAAATCTGCATCTGGCGTAACAATAATCGCATTATTACCGCCTAATTCTAAAATTGTTTTACCCAAACGAGCAGCAACAACTTTATTCACTTCAATTCCCATTCGCGTAGAACCTGTTGCAGAAACCAAAGCCACACGAGCATCTAGCGCAATTAATTCACCGATTGTTTTATCCCCCATTACCAAAGAAGAAACTCCTTCAGAAATATTATTTGCTTTTAAAACTTCTGCTAAAATATATTGACACGCAACCGCGCACAAAGGTGTTTTTTCACTTGGTTTCCAAACAACAACATCACCACAAACCATTGCTAAACATGTATTCCAAGACCAAACTGCAACTGGAAAATTAAACGCAGAGATCACCCCTACAATTCCAAGCGGATGATATTGATCGTACATGCGATGCAGCGGTCTTTCCGAATGAATTGTCGAACCATATAATTGACGAGATAATCCAACCGCAAAATCACAGATATCGATCATTTCTTGCACTTCACCTAAACCTTCTTGATAAGATTTCCCCATTTCATATGAAACTAATTTTCCCAAAGAAGCCTTTTTTTCACGAAGTTTCTCTCCAAATTGACGCACAATCTCTCCACGTTTCGGAGCAGGAATCATTCGCCATTCTTTGAAAGCAACTTGCGCTTTTTTTATCACTTCTTCATAATCATCTTTTGTTGATGATTTAACTTTTCCAATCAATTTTCCGTCTACTGGCGAGTAAGAAGAAAGCTCTTCACCTTTTCCAAACCAAGTATTTCCTGTTGATGTTCCGAGATTTTCGGAAGAAATACCTAATTCTTTTAATTCGTTTTCTATCATTTTTTTGTGTTATTTTGTGTTTTAACTTTTACCTAAATTAGTCAAAAGTTTCATAAATTAAAATTTTTAATAAATATTATTCAGAATAATTTTTAATTTAATGAATAATCGTTAGATTTAATAAAATAAAACCGCATAAAATGAATTCAACTACAGATTATTTTAAGATTGATGATTTATTAACCGAAGAACATAAATTAATTCGTCAATCTGTTCGAGATTTTGTGGACAACGAAATAAAACCTGTGATAGATGATGCTGCTCAACATCATAAAGATATTCCAGATTTAATGAAAAAATTAGGCGCAATTGGTGCTTTAGGACCGTATATTCCAGAAGAATATGGAGGCGCTGGCTTGGACCAAATGTCGTATGGATTAATCATGCAAGAATTAGAACGTGGCGATTCGGCTGTTCGTTCTGCTGCATCTGTACAATCTTCGTTGGTGATGTATCCAATTTTTTCTTTTGGATCAGAAGAACAAAAACGCAAATATTTACCAAAATTAGCTTCAGGAGAATTCGTTGGAAGTTTTGGATTAACTGAACCAAATCACGGTTCAAATCCTGGCGGAATGGAAACTCGTTTGACTAAAAATGGTGATCATTATATCTTAAATGGAGCAAAAATGTGGATTACAAATTCACCAATTTGTAATATTGCAGTTGTTTGGGCAAGAGATGAAGAAGGAAAAATTCGTGGAGTTATTGTAGAACGCGGTATGCAAGGTTTTACAACGCCAGAAACATTGAATAAATGGTCATTAAGAGCTTCAAAAACAGGTGAATTAGTTTTCGAAAATGTAAAGATTGAAGAATCTCAAATTTTACCAGACGTAAAGAGTCTACGTGGACCATTATCTTGTTTAAATTCTGCTCGATACGGAATTTCTTGGGGTGTAATTGGCGCTGCAATTGATTGTTATGAATCTGCTTTGAAATATTCATTAGAACGAACACAATTTGGAAAACCAATTGCTTCTTATCAATTGCAACAAAAAAAATTAGCTGAATTTATTACAGAAATCACGAAAGCACAATTATTATGTTGGCGATTAGGAACGTTGAAAAACGAAAATAAAGCAACGCCTGAACAAATTTCTATGGCAAAACGCAACAATGTAAAAATTGCTATTGATATTGCGCGAGAATCTCGTCAAATTATCGGTGCAATGGGAATTGTAGGCGATTTCCCTATGATGCGACATGCTGCAAACCTGGAGTCTGTAATCACTTACGAAGGAACGCATGATGTCCATTTATTGATTACTGGCGCTGATGTGACAGGAATTAATGCTTTTGTATAAGATATTTTTTCATACAATCAGATATTTTTATAGGTTTACAATTCGTTTGTAAACCTTTTTTATTTATCACACATGAAATTGAAATCAATTCTACTTATCATTTTTTGTATTCAGGCTATTGTTCTTGACGCACAGGAAACCTACAAAATTACGTATGAACGCTTTTCGAATGGAAAGAAAGTGGAAGAAAGCAATCCCATACAAGTTATTGCGAATATAAAAGAAACCGTTATTGGAAAGCAACAAAGTTTTAGTAATTCTTCAAATTATCCTGATGAAATGTTTTATTATACCAAAACAAATCCATCAATTATTTCCTTGATTACACAATTTGACCCGACTAATTCTATCATTACAAATGATTCTGTCGCGTTTAATAAATCAGTTTTCACGATTTCTAAAGAAACAAAACGAATTTTAGGTTTACGTTGTAAAAAAGCGACGACAAATATCAATTCGAATACAATAGACGTTTGGTTTGTGGACAATATGGACTTGAATGCCTCTCCTACAATGGTTGGAATGAATTTAGGTTTTGTGTTAGAACTTACTCGAAATAATAATTCAACGATTCGAGCTTCAAAAATAGAACGCGAAAAAGATTTGATTCCAAGTCAATTTATTCAAAAAGAATTTCATCAAAATAGAGTTGATTTGTTGACATATAAAGACATTATTTGGAAAAGTAAATTCGTTGATATTCCACTTTTATCACATCAACAAGTTAATTTTAGTAAAGATTTTTCTTCAAATGATTCAATTTATCGCTTTGCAAATGGAACTGTTGTGGTTCGAAAAATTAAAATTCCTCAAATTAAAGAAGGGAGTCAAGTTTTCTTAAATGTTTCGCAACAATCGAATGGCGATGCTTACGATAGAACAGGTTCTGTATTTTTGATTCCGCGTGATTCTAAAATTACGTTTATGGATGGTTTACAAAAAGGAATCAACGAATTACCTGTTTATACATCGGCAAATAATAAAAAATACCAAGGTTATTTTTTGACAGAAAATTATTCGCCAACGATAGAATTAATGCGCTTTTTCACACCTTTTGGAATTAATAAATTCAATCATATTCAATTAAAAAATCAAACTTGGGAAACCGAAGCGAAATATCGTCAAGAAATCACAGAATTTCAAGGTTTATTATCTAATCAAGAAGTTTTGATTGGTTTCTTCATTGGAAATTATGATCAAGGCGGACATACAATTACTGCTAATATTTCTATTCATCCGTCAAGTTCAACGACAACGTTGCCTATCAAAAAAGTTTTACCAATTTTCAATACTGCAAATGTGATGGAAATGGCTGGACAGGAATATCCTACTTTGTTCGAAAATTCGAATGGTTTTACAGTAGAATTCACGTTGAAAGAAGATTACAACAATGCTAAATTGCGTTTTACAACAACTGGACATGGCGGTTGGGAAAATGGAGATGAATTTGTTCCAAAAGAAAATAGTATTTTTCTTGATGGACAAAAAGTATTTAATATAGTTCCTTGGAGACAAGATTGTGGTTCTTATCGCGCTTACAATCCAGCTTCTGGTAATTTTGATAATGGTTTGTCATCATCCGATTATAGCCGTTCTAATTGGTGTCCAGGAACAATTACAAATCCATATTTTATTAATTTAGGAGATTTGAAAGCTGGAAAACATAGCATACAAGTGAAAATTCCGCAAGGAAAACCTGAAGGAAATAGTTTCAGTTATTGGAATGTTTCTGGTGTTCTTTTAGGAGAATTATTTTTTTGGAGCAAAAAGATTTATTAAACGTCTTTTTGCTCTATTTTTTTATGATTTATCAAAACCATTAACCAATCTACAATATCTTGATATACTTCATCTTTGATAGATTCATTCAATATTTCATGTCTCAAGTTTGGATATAATTTCATTGTTACATGTTGAAATCCATTTTGCTTTAAATCTTTATACGATTGCAAAACTCCTTTACCAAAATCACCAATTGGATCATCTGCTCCACTCACAAAATAAATAGGTAAAGATTGCGGTATAGCTTTTGCCCAATTCTTTTTTGTTGCTTGTATATTTAAATTAATCAAAGTATAAAAACCGTTAACAGTGAAAGGTATTCCGCAAAGAGGATCTTTCAGAAAATTTAAACGATTTAACTCATCTAAACTAAGCCAATTAGTCTCATGAAAATTTTCTTCATTTTGAAAATGTTTATTATTCGATTTTGAAAAAATAGTATTAAGTAATTGACTTCTTTTATGAGGAATCAATTTATTTAGAATACTTAAAAAACTACTCAATAATTTAATTCCAGGAATTCTACCTCCTGTTCCCATAATTATAGCACCATCAAAGTGGTCTCCATATTCTTGAAGTAGGCAACGTGTTATAAACGATCCCATTGAATGCCCCAAAATAAAATGTGGTAATAAAGGGTATTCATTCTCTAACAATTTAGCTAAATCTTTTGCCGTCTTTATTAAATTTTCTTTTGGATTATCTAAGCAGAAAAAACTGTAATCTTCTTCTATTTTAGCTGTTCTTCCATGTCCTAAATGATCATATAACAAAACTAGAATTCCTTTGTCAGCCAAATACTTTGCAAAATTTTCATATCGCCCACTATGTTCTTGCATACCATGGACAATAAGTAAAGTAGCTATAATCTCATCTTCTGGAAGAATTACTCTATAATAAACATTCTCTGGTATTGACATTTTTATTAAGATTTAATTATTAATTTACAGTTTTACTTATTCAAAATCAACATTTTTATAAACAAACCATTGACTTTTTCAACAAATTTCAAGCCGATAAATAAGATCTAAAATTTCTAATTTTTATAACTAAAAAAACGAGGTAAATAAAAATTAACCTCGTTTTTTTTATGATGTACAATAATTTTACTTTTTAGTTTTAATTGTATTCTTATAAATCTGACCATCTTTAATAATCACTAAAAAGTTTTTATCAGGATTAGCTATTAATGATAAATCTTTCAACGGATTTCCATCAACCAAAATCAAATCTGCTAAAGCTTTCTCTTCTACAACACCTAATTTCCCTGGATATGGGCTTCTTAAACCAGATAATTGCAACAGTTCTCCATTATCTTGTGTAATCATTTTCAAAATTTCAGCATTTGTAAACCATTTTTGAAGACGTAAAATATAACTATTTTGCTCATCATTCAACTCAGGTTCAAACAAGAAATCCGTTCCCCATGCTAGCTTCACACCAAGTTTTTTTGCTAATGGCCAAACTTTATCTTGACCATCCAAAACTGGTTTACGTTTTTCTTTTCGCTGCTCGTCCATGTTTTCATTATTATCCATCAAATTTTGAAGGCTTAACCAAACACCTTTTTTAGCAAGAATTTTCAATGTTTCTTCATCTAACATTTGACCATGCTCAATTGACTTCACTCCTGCTTCCACGGCACGTTGCACTGCTCTCGGCGTATAGGCATGTACCATTACATATGTCCCCCAATCTTCAGCAGCATCAACAGCCGCTTTCATTTCGTCAAAAGTATATTGCGTAACATCAATCGGATCATAAGCAGAAGACGTTCCACCACCTGCCATTAATTTGATTTGACTCGCACCAAAGCGTAAATTTTCTCTTGTTGCTGTCAAAACTTCATCTCTTCCATCAGCAATAAAAGTAGCTCCTAATTCCTCTGCACGAGATGCTTTTCCAAAGAATCTACGAGAACGTTCGTCTGGAGTTCTAAAATCTCCGTGACCAGCCGTTTGACTAATCGTTGCTCCCGAAGGCCAAATTCTAGGCCCTACAACTTTACCTTTATCAATTGCTAGTTTCAAAGGAAAAATTGGTCCACCAGCATCACGAACACTCGTAAAACCACGCATCAACATTTTGTGAGAAGCTTCGCCAACTTTATTCATTAACATTTCTTCTGACATATCTGGCGACATCATTTGCGTCATCGTCAATGAATCAAATACCATATGTACATGAACATCAATTAAACCTGGCATCAATGTTTTTCCTCCTCCATTTATTTTTACAACATCTTGAGTAGGTGATGAAATTTTTGCAGAACTAATTTTTTCAATTTTTTGACCAGAAACCAAAACATTCATTGGTAATGTTAATGCTTGAGTTTGATGATCTAAAATTCTAACATTTTCAATCAGAATCTGTTTTGTTTGAGCAAAAGTAAAAGTGGTAGCGAGAAAAAAAAGTGCTATTATCGACTTTATTTTCATAATTTATTGTTTAATTGTCCTAAAGATACGTTGAATGCGCGTAATTTGAGGATAATAAAGGTTATTTCTTAATTAAATGGAAACAATTCTTTTCTAAATCTATTCTATCTCCTAACCTTTAGCTAAACCTATTATTTTCTTAACTATTGTAACAAGTAACACAACCAATAATCCTGCAACTAATGCAATCAAAGCTTCGTTAATCATCATTGGAATTGCTGTAGGTAAATGATGATGAATATAATCGATGTTGTGAACAAATATTCCGCCTGAAACCAATAAAAGCGCAACAGTCCCTACAAATCCTAAAATTTTAATCACATAAGGCAATGCATCAACCAAAAAGTGTCCCAATTTAGAAACAGCTCCTTTGTCATGTGATGCTTTTATCAGTTTAAAACCTGCATCATCCATACGAACAATTAAAGTTACAATCCCGTAAACACCAATAGTTGCTAAAATTGCAATAAACGAAACTGTAAAAACTTGTGTCAACATTGGTTGTTCCAAAACTGTACTCAATGCAATAATCACAATTTCTATCGAAAGAATAAAGTCTGTAATAATCGCAGATTTCACTTTTGATTTTTCCGAAACTTGTTTCTTATCTTCTACTTTATCTTCATGAATAACTTCTGAACCTTTTTTTGGACGGTGAAAAATAAACTCGATTATCTTCTCTACACCTTCAAAAGCTAAATAAAAACCTCCCAAAATCAAAACATATTTTATCACTTCTGGCATATAATGATTTAGTGTCAAAACAATTGGAACAATAATCAATTTATTGATAAAAGAACCTTTTGTAATTGCCCATAAAACAGGTATTTCACGCGAAGACAAAAATCCCGTTGCTTTCTCAGCATTTACAGCCAAATCATCTCCTAAAATTCCTGCTGTTTTACTCGCTGCCACTTTACTTGTAACCGCTACATCATCCATCAATGCTGCAATATCATCTAAAATTGCAAATATTCCTGAAGCCATATTATTGTTATTTTTTGGTTCGTAAAAGTAAAAAATAATGACAAATCTTTACAGATTATTTTCATGTTCTTTCAACGATTCATTTCAAGCAAATTGCACTCCAAATTTTAGCTATAATTCTGATTAATTTTGAACTAAATTAAGTTCTTTCGGAAACTAATCGTTAATTTTAAAGACGAATACATTAAGCTTATAAAATGGAAAATTCTTTCGATCAATTAAAGAAACATATGCAAATTTTCACTTCAATTTCTGAAGAAGAATTTCTTGATTCAGTCCAATATTTTGAAGAGTTTTCGGTGAAGAAAAAAGAAATGATTCAAAGAGCAGGAACAATTAGTACATATAATTATTTTATTGTTTCTGGATGTATTCGATCATTTTTCATCAATCAAAACGGTGTAGAACAAACCATTGATTTTGCTATCGAAAATTGGTGGATGACGGATTTATTTTCTTATATCAATCAACAAAATTCTGAGTTTTATATTCAAGCTGTAGAAAATTCTATCATTATAAAAATGAGTAAGGCAAACGAAGAAATTCTATGCCAAAAACATCCGATTTTCAATTCGTATTTCAAACAAATTTATCAAAAAGCAAATGCTGCTGCTCAAATGCGTTCCAAATATTTGAAAGAGTTTTCGAAAGAGGAATTTTATCTTCATTTCAAGAAAAATTTTCCTGAGTTTTTACAACGTGTTCCGCAATATTTATTGGCTTCTTATTTAGGTTTCACACCCGAATATTTAAGCGAAATCCGAAAGAAAGAGTTTTCTTAAACTAGTTTAATTTTATTGAAAAAATAATCGACGAACTTTGTTAAAAATTAAGAAATGAAATCACGATTAAACATTCAAAAATTAGAACCAAAAGCTTACGAAGCGATGTATGGTTTAGAGAATTTTTTAGCAAATTCTGAATTAGATAAATTGCATTTAGAACTTATTAAAATTAGAGCTTCACAAATCAATGGTTGCGCTTTTTGTATTAATATGCACACCAAAGACGCGATGAAATTAGGCGAAACAAATCAACGTATTTTTTTGTTGAATGCGTGGCGAGAAACGACACTTTTTACAGAGGAAGAACGTGTAATATTGGCGATGACTGAAGAAATTACAAATATTAGTCAACATGGTTTATCAGAAGAAACTTATCAAAAAGCATTGACACTTTTTTCTGAAAATTATATTGCGATTATCATTCTTGCAATTACCACGATTAATGCTTGGAATAGGATTGCAATCAGTTCTCATATGATGGTTTAAAATTTTAGCTTCAGAAATCTGAAGCTTTTTTTGTGCTAAAAATCGGCTTTCGGATTAAAATAGTTTAATTTTGAGTCTTGAAGTAAAATTGATATGAATATTTACGATTTAATTGTTGACGATAAGGAAGAAATTTCTTTGAATGATGTTTTTTTAGATGATCAAAATCTTGCTCAAGTAAAACAACTTATCAAAGAACATCGATATATAGAGGAATTGAGCAAATATAATTTGCCTGTCAATAATAAAATTTTGTTACATGGATTTTCGGGTTGTGGAAAAACAACAACTGCAAAAGCAATTGCAAATGAAATCGGAAAACCTATATTGATTCTGAATTTAAGTAATATTGTTTCGTCAAGAATCGGTGAAACTTCACAAAATATTCGAATGCTTTTTGATAAAGCTGCTCGTGAAAAAGCAATTTTATTTTTGGATGAGTTTGACCAAATCGGAAAAGCGCGTGGAAATGATGACAAAGATGTTGGCGAAATGCGTCGTTTGGTGAACACTGTAATTCAATTAATTGACTATTTACCGCAAAACTCATTGTTGATTGCTGCTACAAATCATCCACATATTATTGATGTCGCATTGTTGAGAAGATTTCAGTTAAAAATTGATTTCAAAATGCCAACTTCCGAAATGTTAGATGTTTATTACGATAAACTTTTAAACGATTTACCAAAAGATATTCAATCACTTAAACGACAATATAATGTTTCTTTTGCCGAAGCTAAAGATTATGCTCTTACAAACGCAAAAGCATTATTGATTGAAAAATTAGAACGTCAAGCAAATTCTTAAAACCAAAATATGGAAGACGAATTAATTTATTTCAGAGAGCTTTTGGATACTGATGTGACACGACTTTTCGAAATTTATTCGAATGCTGAAGCCATGAAATATCGCGAAACCACACCAATGAAAACGATCGAAGATTCGTACAAAATGCTGGAAAGAGATAAAGAAAAAAAGAATTCTGGATATGAATTTCGTTTTGCTGTTATCGAAAAATCTTCTGAAACCCTGATTGGTACTGTAATGTTTCAACCTGTGCACGACAAAGCGATTATTGGCTATTCGATTGATGAACAATTTTGGAACAAAGGTTATGCAACACGAATTATCAATCTGATTTCGAAAGAATTGAAATCGAGAAAATATATGCTGATTGAAGCTTGGGTAAAAAAAGAAAATATCGCCTCGTCTAAAGCTTTATTAAAAAATAATTTTCAACAGATTTCGCAAACAATTTATCCAAAAAATCATCTTTTTCAATTAAGATTTGCCTATTCTTAAGTTTTACTTAAGATGAGTCTTTAAGCATTTATTTCTAAAATCATCGTCCTAATTTTGTGTCAGAATAAAATTTCTGATCATGATTTTTACTATTTTTCTCCTATTTATTGGAGCAATTTTAGCATTTTGGATAAGTGCAATTTGTGGCGGTGGCGCAAGTTTAATCTTAATTCCAATCCTCAATCTTATTATTCCAACTTCTCTAGTCCCTTTTTCATTAACAATCGGAACATTTACAAGTTCTGCCTCTCGAATAGCGGCTTTCAGAAAATCTGTACATTGGAAAATCTTCTTTTGGTTTGTGCCATTTTCAATTCCAGCAGTTTTAATGGGTGCTTATTTAATCAAATTTATCAACCCAATTTATTTGCAAATTATTGTTGCTGTATTATTAATTTCAAATGTTCCACAATTATTTCTAAACAAAAAACAACAAGATAATGAAGAAAAACCTTCGCCAAAATATATTTTAGCTATTGTTGGTTTTTTAGCTGGATTTGTATCTGGAATAACAGGTGCAATTGGTTTATTGTTCAACAGATTTTATTTGAAATATGGTTTAACAAAAGAAGAAATTATTGCAACACGAGCTGCCAACGAAATTATACTTCATATCATAAAACTAATCATTTATATTGTTCTTGGTTTATACTCAAAAAACGCTTTATTACTTGGGTTGACGATTGCAGTTGCTTCAATTATTTCTTCTTATACGGTCAAATATATTTTACCTTATTTTAGCGATTTTATTTTCAGAAAAGTTGGCTATGCGGCAATGGTTATTTCTGGAATTACACTTTTTTATACAAGTTCTCAAAAAATCATTCAAGAAGATAAGGTACAACTTACAACAACAAGTAAAGGTGACGAAAATGAAACAACTTTGAAATGGCGAAACAGCGATTTTGTGATGGAATATTCGTTAGATGGTGAATTTGAGATTGAACGTCCAATTCAACCGAATGAATTACCTGAAAAATTATTGAAAAAATACAATGAAATTTTACCTAATTACGATAAAATCCATCTCGAAAAAGTATTCAAAATTGGAGAAGATAGTTATGAATTTTATTGTTACAAAGGCAATAAACTAACCAAATTTGAACTGAAAGAATAGAAGATTGAACAATTAATTTTTACGAAACATTATTTTTGATAAATTATTCTTAAGTTTAACCAACATTACTATAAAAAATTTATGAATACAAAAGATAATCCCAAACTAATACGTGCTTGGATTTCTTACGATTGGGCAAATTCTGTTCATTCTTTAGTTATTGCCTCTGCTATTTTTCCGGTTTATTATACTTTAATGACCTATGATGCGAATCATCAACCGATCAAATTTTTAGGATTATTACCAGAATCCGCATTCAATTTTTCATTAGCAATTGCTTTCTTTTTTGTGATTGTTTTGTCACCAGTTTTGTCGTCAATTGCAGATTTAATCGGAAATAAAATCAAATTTCTTCGCTTTTTTTGTTACTTAGGATCGTTCTCGTGCATCGGAATGTTTTTCTTCACATCAAGCGATTTAGTTTGGTTAGCTTTATTACTCAATATCACCGCAAGCATAGGTTTTTGGGGAAGTTTAGTTTTTTACAATGCCTATTTACCAGAAATTGTTTCGGACGAAAAAATGGATAAAGTTTCAGCGCAAGGTTATATGTTTGGCTACATTGGTTCTGTTATTTTATTAACGATTTGTTTGGCGATGATACAATTTGCACCAGAAGAAAAACAAGGCTTGTTTACCCGAATAAGTTTCTTATTAACAGGAGTTTGGTGGTTAGGTTTTGGACAAATTGCATTAAGTAAATTACCAAATCACAAATATGATCGTGAAATTCCGAAAGATATCATCAAATCGAGTTTTAGAAATTTAAAACATACCTTCAAAGATCTGAATCAATACAAAAATATTCGTGTTTTTTTGGCTGGATTTTTCTTTTACAGTTTAGCGATGCAAACTATCTTTTTGATGGCTGCAATGTTTGGAAGTTCAGAAATTGGAATGGAATCTTCAGAATTGATTATGACTATTTTATTAATTCAAATTGAAGCTGTTTTAGGTGCATGGTTATTCTCTTTTCTATCAGGAAAAATAGGAAATAAGAAAACTTTATTAATCGGTATTTTTATCTGGATTATTACGTGTATTATTGGTTATTTAATTAATAAAAATGATCCAAATGTAAAAACTCAATTTTACGTAATGGCTGCAATGGTTGGTCTTGTAATGGGAGGTTTGCAAGCTTTATCACGTTCTACATACGCCAAATTATTACCAGAAACAGAAGACACAACAACCTATTTTAGTTTTTATGATGTGTTCGAAAAATTTGCCTTATTCTTAGGTTTAGTTATTTACGGATTATTGATTGAATATTCTGGCGGAATGAAAGCTTCGGCGCTTGCAATGGGTGTTTCATTCGCAATTAGTTTTGTGATTTTATTGTTTTATAAAATGGAGAAGAAATAAAATCTTTCATATCAAATAAAAAACAAACACCAATATTCGATGATATTGGTGTTTGTTTTTGAAATTTACAATCTTCCTTTTTCTGAACTACTTTTTGATTGTTCTATTGTAAATGATTTTCCGAAATTGTATCGAATTCCAACGCGATAATAGCGAGCAGATTGTCCTGTATAAACAAATTTTGTATCGTTACTAAAGCTTTCATCTTGCCAAGCTCTATCTTTAAATACATTATTCACATTAAACGAAACTTCGAATTTTTTATCCAAAAATAACGCTCTCAAACCAAAAGCTGTACTCCAATTAGCGCGACTTCTTGACATAGCATCAATCGTTTTTGTTGTATAATTTGTGGTATGATTAAATAACAATGTTTTCGATTTATTCAATTCCAAATTATTTGTCAAACGAAATTCTCCATTAAATCCATCCAATACATAATTATATTCTGGAATAATTCCTTTCGTTTTTTTGTAATACAAATCAATCGCTCCATTGACTTTCCACCATTTTACAAGCTTAAAATTTACATTTTCACTAATCCCAAAACTCTCCGAATCAGCATAATTGTATGGAATCCAGTTTTGCGTATTTTCGCTCGGATTTACAACTACAATTTGATTGATTTCATCCGTAGAATTTCTGTAATATAATGTTGTAACTGCCAAATCTTTGTATGCATATTCCAACTCATAATTATACGAATAAGAAGGTTTTAACTTCGGGTTTCCTTCGGCAAAAGAATAAGGAGAATAAATGGTACGAAACGGATTCAATTGTCCCATAAAAGGTCGATCAATACGGCGCCCAACATTTACACTTAATGAATGATTTTCAGCTGGTTTATACATCAAATAAGCCGTTGGGAATAGCCCATCATATTTATAGGTATCATGTTGATTTTCTTGCGGAGAAAAACCTTTTGCATCTGTATTTTCGTATCTCAAACCAACTTTTGCAGACCATTTTTCTGAAATATCTTTTTCGATACTCGCATAAAAAGCTAAAATATTTTCGTCATAATAAAAACCATTACTCAACTTTTCATCATAAACAGGTGAACCAGACGAAGTATTGTAAAATAAATTATCGCTATTATTTTTAGTCCAACTATAACGTCCACCATAATTTAGTTTCCAAGTATTAACGGGATGTTCCATATCAATATTCAAACTATAATTGTTTGCTTTTTGATCGGACAAACTTTTATTTCCTTGATATTCTGCTGTATTCTCAACATTATTTGAGTCAAAAAATCGATTAGAAGTTACACTTGTATTGTTGTTATTAAAATTTACCCAATCAAAATCAAATGTCAGTTTTTTTCCGATGGTATCCATTTTATAAATCACGTGATAATTTAAAGTATTGTATTTCGTGTTTCCTTTGCTCCCATTTCGATCATTCAAAATATAACTCAACAATTCGTTCTTATCCAAACTATTTATCATTGTTTTCGTACCACCAGTTCCTTTTCGATTTCCAGCATATAAATCAACCGTAAAACCAGTCGTCAATTTCTCCGAAATTTTATAATCCAACCCTAATTTTCCGCCAATATTTCTATTTTTACCACTATTTTTTTCTCTTTCGGTCCAAACTTCATTGGTTTTTGTAAAATAAATATCCGATTGTCCAATTCCGTCATATTCACCAAAACCTCCAAAAATATTAGAGACTAATGTCCATTTATTTTTTCGATAATTAAACGATGCACTATTGTTCCAATATGGTTTGTTATAATGTTGCAATGATGACGACAAACTCCCATTCCACGAGTCTTTTTTTCCAGATTTCAATACAATATTGAGAATTCCACTATTTCCTATTGCTTGATATTTTGCGGGCGGATTTGTAATTACTTCTATTTTCTCGATATCATCAGCTCGAAGTGTTTTTAAATAATTTGTCAATTGATCACCAGACATTTCCAACAAACGATCGTCCACCATCACGCGCAAAGTACTTTTACCAATTATCGAAACTACATCATTATCAACCTTCACACGAGGCGCCAATTTTAGCAAATCTAACGCATCTCCACCTTTCGCTCCTTCCGCTAAATCTGCATTAAAAACAAGTCGATCAACTTTCTTTTCAATTAATTTTTTTTGACTTTTTACAACTGTTTCAGTTAATGTAATGTTTTCAGTTTTTGGAAGAATTATTACGCCTAAATCTTGATTTTGTCCACATAAAATCGTTTGAGTATAAAGTAAAACTCCAGCTTCTTCTATTCGAAACGTATAATTTCCTTCGGGTAATTCGACCACAAAATTTCCTTTATCATCAGTTGAAATTTCATCAATAATTTGATCATCTTTCAGAATAATCACATCAGCCAAACTAACAGACGTTTGATTCGCATATTGCAAGCTTCCTTTATATTGTTGTTGCGCAAAAATCGAGGTCGAGGCAAATAATAAAATTGGTATATATAATTTAGACATATTAGGTTTGTTTACTATAATGACGTGTGAATTGTAGAAAAGTTACATAGAAAATGAATAATAATTGAATTTGTCTTTAAAAAATAAATTAACAATGATTTAATATTTAAAGAATTTTACTACATTTCAAAAAAATAATTTTAAACGATTAAAAAAATATAAATGAATGGATTTTAATGAATTAAAAAACAAATTAGTGCAATCAACCAAACAAGCCTTTTTGAAAATTTATAACGAAAATCCTTCCCAAGACCTTTACGCTTTTGCCTTGTGCAATAACGACTCGAAAATAGCTATTCATCCTTCGGCAAATTCTGTAGAACATTTAGAAAAAGTTTCGGATGAAGACGATTTTTGTTACTACAAATACGAGCCTTCTGAATGGAAATATGATTATTTAGGAGCTGAAAATTCTTTTCAAGAAATCAATCAAATATGCAAAGAAATAGTTGATAAACACGACGATGACGAAGATTGGTTTTATCAATTTCAGAATAAAATTAATGAAAAATGTATCGAAGTTTTAGAAGAATTAAAGAATGAAAATTTCTTTTCAAAATTAATCGGTAAAGATATTTTCTTAAATTTTTCTGTGATTGATGATGATTTGAACAAAGAAAAACAACAAAAAATTATTACGCAATTAAATGATAATTCATATAAAGAAGATTATTTTGAATGGATGACAACTTGGGGTAAAAACAAAAAAAGAGCTTTATAAAAAGCTCTTTTTTTGTTTGATTATATGTCTAAAAATTTTAGATTTCTTTTCTCAATCGCGCAACTGGAATATTTAGTTGTTCACGATATTTTGCAATTGTACGACGAGCAATTGGATAACCTTTTTCTTTTAAAATTTCAGTTAATTTTTCATCTGTCAAAGGTTTACGCTTATCTTCATCTGCAATTACATCTTGCAAAATTCGTTTGATTTCGCGCGTTGAAACTTCTTCACCTTCATCATTTGTTAACGATTCTGAGAACAAATCTTTAATCAAAAATGTTCCGTAAGGTGTTGTGACATATTTTGAATTCGCAACACGAGAAACTGTCGAAATATCCATTCCAATTCTGTCTGAAATATCTTTCAAAATCATCGGTTTGATTTTCGTTTCATCTCCTGTTAAGAAATATTCTTTTTGAAATTTCATAATCGCTTCCATCGTGTACAAAAGCGTATTACGACGTTGCTGAACCGCATCAATAAACCATTTCGCAGAATCTAACTTTTGTTTGACAAACATCACAGCTTCTTTCTGTTGATTCGATTTATTTTCGGTTTTTTTGTATGTATCTAACATTTCTGCAAACGCACTCGAAATTTTCAATTCTGGTACATTACGTCCATTTAACGACAATTCTAAATCGCCATCGTTGATATGAATCGTAAAATCTGGCGTTATTTGCTCTACAATTTTATTACTACTCGAAAATGATTTTCCTGGTTTTGGATTCAAACGTTCAATCTCCGAAATTGCATCACGCAACTCGTCATCATCCGCATCATATTTTGCCATCAATTTAGAATAATGCTTTTTCGTAAATGCATCAAACGATTCTGAAATTAATTTTTCGGCTAGTTCTACTGCTTCAGTTTGATTTTTATTTTCTAATTGAATCAATAAACATTCTTGCAAATCACGCGCACCTACACCAACTGGATCCATTCGTTGAATATAATTAATCAACAAATTTTCGACCTCTTCTGGCGAAGTGTAAATATTTTGCGAGAATGCTAAATCGTCAACCAACGATTTAATATCACGACGCATATAACCATCATCGTCAATATTTCCTAAGATAAATTCAGCAATTTGAAATTGTTCCGAAGTTAATCGATTCGTATATAATTGCGATGTCAAAAACTCGATAAAGCTCTCTCCTTGCGCGTAAGGAACAGATTTATCTTCGTCATCATCACTATAATTATTCGTATACGTTTTATAATTTGGGATATCGTCATCGCTCAAATAATCATCAATATTGATATCACTTGTATCAATCACTTGCTCATCGCCAAAATCATCACTCTGATTGTCCCATTCTTCCTGCTCTCCTCCGTAATCTTCATCATATTCAGAAGATTGATCATCCAAAGCAGGGTTTTCTTCCAACTCTTCCTTTACGCGTTGTTCAAAAGCAACCGTAGGAAGCTGAACCAACTTCATTAATTGAATTTGTTGGGGCGATAGTTTTTGTTGTAATTTTAAATTTAATTCCTGCTTTAACATATTTTTGGGTTTGGCTTATATAAAAAACGGATTTAGCTTAAAGTTACAATTTTTAAGCATAAATCCGTAAAAATATTTTTATTAAAATTCAGCGTTATTCGGTGTTCTAGGGAAAGGAATTACGTCACGAATGTTACCCATTCCTGTTACAAATAATACCAAACGCTCTAAACCTAAACCGAAACCTGAATGTGGCACAGAACCGAAACGTCTTGTGTCTCGGTACCACCATAATTCTTCTTTATCGATTCCGAATTTTTCCATTTTTTCGTCTAAAACTTCTAAACGCTCTTCACGCTCAGAACCTCCGATAATTTCTCCGATTCCAGGGAATAAAACGTCCATTGCACGAACAGTTTTTCCATCATCATTCATACGCATGTAAAATGCTTTGATTTCTGCTGGATAATCAAATAAAATAACTGGAGTTTTGAAGTGTTTCTCAACTAAATAACGTTCGTGTTCTGATTGTAAATCTGCTCCCCAACCTTCGATTGGATATTTGAATTTACCTTTTTTATTTGGTTTAGAATCTTTTAAGATATCAATTGCTTCTGTATAAGTTAAACGAATGAATTTGTTATTTAAAACATATTCTAAACGCTCAATTAAACCTAATTCAGAACGCTCTGCTTCTGGTTTTTGTTTTTGCTCTTTGTCAAAACGTTCTGCTAAGAATTTCAAATCATCTTTACATGTTTCCATTGCGTAAGTGATAACAGATTTCATGAAATCTTCTGCCAAATCCATATTTTGATCTAAACGGAAAAAGGCAACTTCTGGTTCAATCATCCAGAATTCAGCTAAGTGGCGAGAAGTATTCGAGTTTTCTGCGCGGAAAGTAGGTCCAAATGTATAAATTTTACCTAATCCCATTGCTGCAGTTTCTCCTTCTAACTGTCCAGAAACCGTTAAGTTAGTCGATTTACCAAAGAAATCTTGTGTATAATCTACTTTTCCTTCTTCGTTTTTAGGCAAGTTTTCCATATCCAAGTTTGTGATATGAAACATCTCTCCTGCTCCTTCAGCATCAGATCCTGTAATAATTGGCGTGTTGATGTAAACAAATCCATTTTCGTTGAAATACTTGTGAATTCCGAACATTAACGCATTACGAACACGCATAGTTGCAGCAAAAACATTTGTTCTGAAACGTAAATGTGCTTGCTCACGCAAAATCTCTAAACTATGTTGTTTTGGTTGTAAAATAGTTCCTTTTAAATCATCAGATGGCGCAGTTCCTAAAATTTTGATTTCTTTCGCAACAATTTCAATATCTTGACCTGCTCCTTCACTTTCTACCACTTCTCCTTTTACTTGTAAAGAAGCTGCTGTAGAAATTTGTTTTATAATTGATTCGTCAAAATTTTCGAAATCTACTACTACTTGAATATTATTAATTGTAGAACCGTCATTCAACGAGATGAAACGATTACTTCTGAACGATCTTACCCATCCATTTACAACTACTTCCTGTAGCAACAAATCCTTGCCTTTTTCTAATAAGGCTTTAATTCCGTACGATTGCATAATTTTTTAATTTATCCTTACAAATTTAGTTATTATTTAAAGTTATAAAAATTATAGGCATAATTTTTGCGAATATTTTTCAACCAACCTAAAAATCCTTTACAATTTCAATGAAAATGTAAAGGATTTTTGATTTTAGTTTATTTTTTGAAGTGATTTTTATTCTAATTCTTAGATTCAAAACGCAAAAGAAGTTCATTTATTCTTTGAATAAGAACTTTATCAGAATTATTATTTTGAATTAAATAATCTACATAATTTTTTAATTCGTAAAATTGACTATCAGTTTTAATTTGATCTTTCTCAATTATCTTTTCGATTCTTTTAAAATATGATTCAAAAATATCAATTTCATAATTGGTTGTCTTTATCAAATATTCATTAAAACCAAAATCTCTATCTTCGATAAAATCAAAAGTTAAATCTTTAAACCAATTCTTTAAAATAGTTAATTTTCTTTTTGAATAATATTCTTCTGCTTAAGTTTTTAAACGAATATATTCATCTTTCATTTCATTATTAAAGGCAAGATGAACAATATAATAATCTAAAGTCGCAACTACTAAATCTCTATATTTTTTTAGTTCAAATTCTTTATCCATAATAATTGTAATTGAATATTAGATGAGATTCTGAAACGAGTTCCTTTAGATTTGAAAATCTTAAATTGTAGTATAAAAAGAAGAGAAAAGAGTTTGAGTACACTA
>NZ_JACAGF010000021.1:0-40011 GCF_030324345.1 Empedobacter sp. R750
CTTATGTCAACTACAATACTACTCGTCTTTCGTATTGGGATTGCAAATATACGGCTGGATTATTCGTTTTTCCAAACCAACTTTATATTTATTTTACATTCTTCTCTTAAGTTGCTGGTATGATGAGAAATATTTTTTGAAATATTTGACGGTTTACGCTAGACGGTAGACGAAATAGAGAAAAAACGAAGAGTGAAAAATGAAAAATTGGAGAAGATTTGTAGTTTTGATTGACATTTTTTGACAGAAAAAGGAGGATATTTAGATTTACGATTTTAGAATTACGAGGAAAAAGTCGTAGAGATTTATTAAAAAATAGAATAATCAAAGAATATTTTTTCATTTTTTCTTGATAAAAAAAAATTGAAATTAAGAGGAGAAACTCCTGTGAAGTTTAGATATATTCATTCATTTTGTCTTGATACAAAATGAATCAAAAAATCAAGACCTCAACAAAAAGGCTAAAATGATTCATTCTGCGCGAAAAGATTTAAAAACCTATCGGCTAAATCTTTTTATTCGCAGCGAATTTCTTCATTTTTGAACGCCTATTTATTGAATGGTCGTTTTAAATTTCGTTAAATTAAGATAACTCTTCTTTAATTATTAATAGAATGTAATACTGAAACAAATTCAGTACTACAGAATAAACTTTAGTTTTTACTGCAAAGGATGATTAGACGATGATGGTTTGCTGAATTAAGCAAAGCAACAGCGGATACTTTGTGGTTATCGACTCGGGAAGAATTGTCGCGAAGCGCGAATGGTTTATTCAATATAATTAATAATAGAAAAGATATTATGTTGAAAAACTTTTATTAAGACATCATAATTAATTAAGTTTTCATAAAAAACTCTTTGATAAAGTAAAAGCTTATCATTTATTATTCTATATGTGATGCTGAAACAAGTTCAGCAGGACAAAACTGGGTGTAATATGGTTTTTGAAGAAATTTTCGAAAAAGGTGTAAAACATGCATGTTTTTTTACTTATTAATTAAAATTAATAATGATAGAGTCTAAGTTTAAGTTTAAGTTTAAGCTACAAAAAAAGGAAGGCTAAAAAGCCTTCCTATATTTATTGAATTTTTAATTATTTTGATGCGCTCATTTTAAGAACTGGATTCACAATACCATTTAAACAGTTAATTAGTTTGATTGGTAGATACATTGGTTCTGAATAATTACATCCTTGACGTTTGGTTTGTACTTTTATGTACAAATCGTTGGCATAATTAGTATGTAATGAGTTAAATTCATAGTAAATGAATTTTCCATCATCTTTTATTTCTTTTAATATAGAATTTGGAATATCCGTAAAAGAAACTACTCTATCTTTCTCAACACCATCTACATCGATAAATTTTTCTTTTGTTGCATAAGCCATAGACACATCATAAGTTGTACAATTATCTACTTTTGTAACTTTTAGAAAATCTGATGCACAAAGAGCTGTCGCGTTTGTAGAATCTTGTCCTTCAAATTTCATTGTAGGCATTATACTAATGTCATAAACATATGTATAATCTCCTAATAAACCTACTTGTACGGTACTCAAATAACTCATCTCTATTTTATCGAAAGGTTCGTTAATTGCATCAACAATAAGTGCTTTTCTGTCTCCAACATTTCCTAAAAGAGCTAATAAGTTTAAATCTAATATTTTGAATTGGCTACCATTAAGTAATTGACCAACCTTAACGTTACCTTTGTATCGTTGAATTTTAATATCTGTTAATAAACTTAGATCCAACACAGGAACTTCGAAACCTCCCATTAAAATTCGGATTTGATCTCCTGGACGTACATTTTGGTTAAACTTAACCGTTAACTTTTGACGATTTAATGCAGCTACTGATTTATTAAAAATTGCAAAGGTATTAATATCATTATCTACTGCTAAATATGGATATACAACTGAAGCTAATGAACTAGCAACTCCCAAACCAATATCTTCTACTCCCCAAGTTACATCATCAACTAAAGGATTTAAAGTAACTTCTGTATGTGGATAAGGGTAAGAAGTTGAACTTCCTGGTTTTGACGCGCCAGCTGCAACTTTTGTATTTGGAATACCATTCGTACATGTTGGATTTTGTCCCGAAAAACTTACATTCTTATCATAATAAGCTCCAAAAATTTTAGCATTATTCGCTACAGCAACTGTACTAACCACAACAGCTCTTACTCCTTTATAAGCAATAGGATTTCCTTTATTATCTTTTGGAATGAAAGTATACTCAAACACATTATCACCAACTAAAAGGTCTAATAACGCTCCGTCACCAACAGCTAAAAGAGGCCCAGCTGTTTTTTCATTTGCATCTAATGCTTGAACAGTAACTCCTCCTCCAACTTGTACTGCACTATATTCTTGTCCTAATTTTATTGTAACAGGCGTTCCTGCCGGTACAACATGATCGAAGAATAAATTTTGCCAAGTTGTTCCTAGACCTAAAAGTCCTACAGGAATTGTAATTGTAGAGTAAGTAGATAAATCAGTATCAACAGCATTTGCTTCACTCGTTACCCAACCTGGAATAATTAATACTGGAACTGTACTCCATGTACTTCTATTTGCCATCGTTTTTTGACGAATTTCATTACAAGCACCTAAATTGTATACATTAACAAGAATTGTTTTTGTAGTAACACAATAAGGACTTGCCGTAGTAGTTGCTTTTATTGTTATTGTATAAATTCCTTCTGTATTAAAAGAAACCTCATCACCAACATTTCTTACAACACCATTATGATCTTTAATTTCGATCGTACTAACTTCTGAAGTTGTAATAGATGGAATGGTAATTTTCCCGTTAACAGGAATACTAAAATCTGAAATATTATTTTGAACAGAAATTACATTATTTGTTACAAGCACCTCTACTTCGTTTGATACAGATGTTACATTATCTGCTGTTATAGACGAATTAATTTTAGCTACACGACGAACTTTTACATTCTTTACCAAACTAACTATTGTCAATGAAGCAGTTGTAGCGTTTGTGTAATTTAAATCATTACTAGCTACCGCTAACCAAGTAGCTCCATTATCATTACTAACTTCCCACGAATACACTATTGGGTTAACAGGTAAAACAACAGCAGGCGTTAATCCATAAACAATAAAAGGACTACCATAACAACCTTTAGCTGAACTCTGAGCTGTAGAAGAATTGGTAGAAATGGTTCCTGGATTATCAAAACCTACAGGAACACTAACTGTTGCTTTATAAATTTTACATTCACTTTTATAAGAAAAGCTAAATGAAACCCCTTTGTCATTTGTTGGAATCAAATAATTAGAAGGAATTTGGGTTTCTACTCCATTTATCATTGTAAAAAAAGTATATCCGTCCGTATTAGCTCCTAAACCAGCTGCTTCACCAACTGTAATTACTTGATATTGGTTAACTTTTGTTGTTATATTTGGAACATTATCTGAATTTACCGCATCAAAAACTGAAATATATAATTTATTATCGCTTAAATCTGTATCAATATTAGTTTGACTTTTATCAACTACACTCAAGCTAATATCTAATGATTTTCTTAAACCTTGAGTAATACCAAGTGCCGTCCAATTCTTTATAAATTTCAACTGTATACTACCATTAGCTGGAATTACTTGACCTACTTTTAATTTAAAAGAATGTATACTATAAATTGGCAAAACATTAGTTGTTGTTTTATAGTCCCATTTAGTATCATAATTACTATAATTTGCTGAATAACTTGGCGTATCTAAATTATTAGCATTCGCTCCAGTTCCATTATTTATTGTAAATTTAACTTCTAACGTTTCGTCAGCAGAAGCAATAAAAGGAACAGACAACTTATTAGTAATGGTTAAAGTATATTCATTGGGTTTTGAATTCAAAGCTGTCCCAACATAATCACATTGGTTTGTTACAGATCCTGTAAGCGCTAAATTCTCTTGCAATGGAATAAATGTAACAGTTGCTTTAGAACAAACACCAATCAAACTACATACTTGATATTCTAACGGAGCCGTTGGCATTATTGTTCCAGCTGCTACTTTTACTTCTCCAGTAGTTGTATCTAATGTAATACCTGTTGGCCAATTCCCAATAGTAGAAATAGTTGCATTTTTCGATGTTCCTGATAATACGATAGGCACCATCGTATTGCTTACAGAAACTTTATCATTTGTATGAATCATATAATTTCCTGTTCCCCATTTGTAGACATCATCCACAGGTTTTATCAAATCATCAAAGTTTGCTAAATTTCCACAACCTATTTCTGGAGCTGTAGGATCTACAACCTCTTCTAAAACGATGTCGTCAATATAAAGATCATTTCCCTGATCATCAGCAAGCATATTACGTAGTGCAACTGCTATATTACCACAACCATCTGTATTAGGAATTTTAAAACTCCATTCTTTCTTTTGCCATTGATTAGCTGTACTATTTAAACTAAAAGTAGATGATTTTCCTAACTCTGCCTCTGTTGCAATATTTTGCGCTTGAAACATTACGCCCATTTTATCACTTCCACTTCCATAAAACCAAGCTGAAATTTTATACGTTTTACCTTTTTCTAATGTAACTGCTCGTCTATAAAATTGATTTTTAACTTGGCCTGCATTGACAATCATAACAGAACCATTGGCATTTCCTGTATGGTCAGCTATTTTTGCCCACCAATTACCATCCCAATCTGTTCCACCGCTTGGTTTAGCAAAATTGTAAACAGTTTTTGGGCTAACAATTGTATAATAACCATCATTAACAACGTGTACATCTGTATTTGCTGTTTTAAGCGAAGTATAGGTACCAGGAATTGAAGTGAAATAAGTATTGGCTGCGTAATAAAAACTAGAACCATGTTTAAATTTCCCTAAACTAGCATCTACTCCTCCTTGCGGTACATAAGGAGAAATTGTTCTTACAGAACTTTGCCCAAAATCTTCCTTAAATATAACTTGCGCACTTGCTTGTTGAAATGCAACAAAAGCAAAGAAGCTGTATAAATATTTTTTTATATTAAATTTCATATTGTATTTTTTAAGATTAATTAAACTGATTAACTTTTGTTAATTACTTAACCTTTAATACAATATTCATAAAAGACCCATTTCTAACAATTGCATTTGGATCTACTTTGTAGGTAAATTTACCTTCTTCTCCTGCTGTTGTAGAAAAAACAATATTTGCATGTGGAAAAACAGTTTTGTCTGCATAAATAATATGATATTCATATTTATCTCTTGCTAACACAAAACCTGCTAATCCAGTTGAAGTTCCGTTAGAACTCTTTATAGGAGCATCGAATTGAGCTTTGTAAATAGCATATAAATCAACAGAAAAAGTTCCATCAGCTGAGTTGTATGTCACATAATCGGTAACTCCTGAAGCAGTTGTTGGCAAAACGATTGATGGCATATAGAAAAATTTTGGCGAAGCTGAGCTTGAACCTCCATCTACCCATTCTAACGATTCAGTAGCTTGACTATACTCTAATATTTGTTTATCCTTTGTTGGACGTGTTTGAGGAAAATAATAATGCGTTTTATTCAAGCTAAAATCTCCTATATAAAATTTTTTCTTCGTAAAATCTAAACCAAACTGAGCATCAGTATTAAGCCAATCTATTACACTAAATCCATCTAAAGTTAGTTCTACATTTACATATTTATCATAGAATGCAGACTGAAAACCGGAAGCCATACCAAAAGAAATCATTCCCTCTTTAACATCTAGAGAATTTAACTTTAAAGTACTACTCGCTCCTTTCCTACTTACTAGAGCGATACCCCCGTTATCTTGTATAATTAAATTTCCTTCGGCATCAATAGTAGGCGTCATAAAATCATTTATATTTTTATTTTTAGAAGAATAAAATAAATTTCCATTACTTGAAAATCCCGAAGGCATTGTACCACTATTCGTTTCAATACCTAAGTATCTTTTTGGAGGATCAGTTTTCAAAGCGCCAGGAACAGAATATACAGCTCTAAAATCCCCTCCTACTTCTAATTGTTTTTGTGTAGGATTTGATTCAAAATCAATATCAAAATTTGAATTATAACCAATTCCTACTTTCCCTTTCTGGTAAATATCTACATCAACTAACTCCGATGAACTTGCACTTTTATTTAGCACATCTCCGTTCTTTGGCGATGTTGAGAGAGCTTGGGCTTTCCAATATGTTTGTTCTAACGTCTGCACAGCATCTGGCAATTTTATCCACGCTGTTCCGCTAAAATGGTAAAATCCTTCGGTATCTATGTTAATGGCTGTTCCTGTTTGAGTACCAGTCGTAATATTATTTACATAAATGATTGTAGATTTTTCAACATTTTGCATGGATTGTGCCCTTTATCTATCTACACGAGGGATTATTATACCTTCTGCTGTTGCAGATGTTCCTGAGGAATTTGCAGCCGTGATATCCAAGGTAGCTTTAGGACTATTAGTACCAATACCTACCTGTGATTTTACAAATATAGCAGTTGCCATAAGTGTAAAAACTAATAAAACTTTTTTCATATTTTTTGTATTAACCAAACCATCTTAAATTTAGTAAAAAAATACATTCAAAATTCTGAATTGCAAATATTTAACACATGAAACAATAATTGTTATAGGTTATAAAAAATATAAACTCCGCTATTCAAGCGGAGTCTAACATGATTTATTTCATATTATTATTTTAATAATTAGATGACTTCTGCAACAATAAATGTACTACCTCCAACGTAAATCATGTCATTTGATTTTGCATTTGATTTTGCAGAAATTAATGCTTTTTCTACAGTATCAAAAAAGTGTTTATCGGTAATATCTTCTGGTATGATTTTATACAAGTCGTCAATATCGTATTTTCGAGGAACATCTGGTTGACAGAAATAATAGGTTGCTTTTTTAGGAAAGAAATTTAAAATAGATAAAACATCTTTATCATTCACAAATCCTAAAACTAAATGTAATTGATTGTACGCTTGTTCATTTATTTGTTTCGAAACTTCTGCTAAACCATGCGGATTGTGCGCTGTATCTGCAACAATTAATGGATGTTGTCCTAAAATATCCCAACGTCCGCGTAAATTTGTATTCTTTACAACATTCAATAAGCCATTTGTAATATTTTCAGAAGAAATTGTCCAACCTTGTTTTTGCAATTGTTCAATAGCGGTTAAAACGGTACGTTTATTTTTGATTTGATAAGAACCTTTCAAATCTGAAGGTAAATCTTGAAAATGTTTTTCTTCTGCAAAAATGATTTCAGCATTTCTATCTTTTGCAACTTGCTCAAAAACTGGTTTTGTCTCGGCTGTTGTTTCACCAATTACAACCGCAGTATTTGGTTTGATTATTCCAGCTTTTTCAAATGCAATTTTATCCAACGTATCACCCAAAAATTGTGTATGGTCTAAACCAATGTTCGTAATCACAGAAAGTTCTGGTAAAATAATATTAGTTGAATCTAATCGTCCGCCCAAACCAGTTTCTATAATTGCGATATCTACATTTTGTTGTGCAAAATATTCGAAAGCCATCGCAATTGCTATTTCGAAAAAAGACGCTTTTTGATCGATGATTTTTTTTTCATGTTTACTTACAAAGTCAATCACAAATTCTTCATCAGCCATTGCGCCATTTACACGAATTCGTTCACGGAAATCTTTGAGATGTGGAGAAGTTGTCAAACCTGTTTTATAACCTGCTTCCTGAAAAATAGAGGCCAACATATGAGACGTACTTCCTTTACCATTTGTCCCTGCAATATGAACCGTTTTAAACTTAGTTTGAGGATTTCCCAAATACTCGCATAACGCTGTAATATTTGTTAAATCTGCTTTCATTGCTGATGCTCCAACACGTTGAAACATTGGTAAATTTGTAAACAACCAATCGATTGTTTCTTGATACGTTCTCATTTATTCAAAAATTTTACACGAAGTTACGGAATCATCTTCAAAAAAAAATCGAATTCCTCCGAAGAAAAATTCGATTCTATTATTTATGAATTGACTATTCTTAATCTGAATAATCTTGTTTTGTAGTTAATAATATTTTCAAAACAATAAATCCAACTATAGCAGCTGTTAATGAAGCTACTAAAATCATCAATTTCGCTTCATTTATATAGCTTGGGTCTTTGAAAGCTAACATAGAAACAAAAATAGACATTGTAAATCCAATTCCTCCTAAAATTCCGACACCAAAAACTCGTTTAAAATTGACTGCTGTAGGTAATTCACATAAACCAAATTTCACTGCAATACATGTAAATAATGTAATTCCGACTGGTTTTCCTACAACTAATCCTAAGAAAATACCCGAAGCTAAAGGAATACTAAAATGTGCTAATCCTCCACCATCTATTGTAATTGCAGTATTTGCCAAAGCAAATAATGGTAGAATAATAAATGCTATTGGAATATGTAAAGCATGCTCCATTTTAGCTGAAAGTGATTTAGAATCATCCTTATCAAATGGAATTGTAAATGCAACCAAAACTCCCGCAATTGTAGCGTGAATACCCGAATGCAACATAAACCACCAAACAGCAATCCCTCCAATGATATAAGGAATCATTGATTTTATTTTTAATTTATTTAAAGCGAAAAGACCTAACAAAATAGCAATTGCAATTCCGAATTGTGTAAAATCTAAAGGTAATTCAGGGTTTGGATAAAATAATGCAATCACGATAATTGCTCCTAAATCGTCAATCACAGCTAAAGCTGTTAAAAATACTTTAAGTGACAATGGAACTCTTTTTCCTAACATTGTTATAATAGCTACAGCAAAAGCAATATCTGTCGCCATCGGAATTCCAAAACCATGAATAGTATCCGTTCCTTTATTCGTCAAAAAGAAAATAAATGCAGGAATTAACATTCCTCCCAAAGCTGCAAAAACAGGTAAAATTGCTTTTTTAGTATCCGACAATTCTCCTACAAAAACTTCGCGTTTTAATTCTAAACCAATCAAGAAAAAGAAAATAGCCATCAAACCATCATTAATCCAATGTGCAAAAGAATGCCCAAACATATCTGTTAACCAAATCGCATCATAAGATTCTGCAATTGGTGAATTGGCTAATAATAAAGAAAACGCAGTACAGAAAATCAATAAAATTCCGCCCGAAGTCTGGCTATGAAAAAATTGGTTAAAAAGTTTAGAAACTATCATTATATTTTTTTTAGTTTGGTAAAAATAATGAACTCGTTTTTAACCGCCTAATCTAAACGAAACAATAAGACCTAAATTATCATTTATATAATCTTTAAAATACTTTTTTGATACCAATTGCTAAAATTAAACATCTTTTCGATGATAAAAACGAATATGAAAGGTAAAATCAGCAAGAAATAATTGTGAGATTGAATGATAAAAAAGCTACAAAACACTAAAAATCTAATATGTTCTAAATAAGGTACCCATCTTTTTTGTTCTAATTGTGCACCAATATTTATTAATGTTATCAAGACAAATACAACGAAGAAACCTTTAGTTAAATTATCAAATTGATCAAAATAATATGTTAGAATACTCATCGCGACAAACGATAAAATCAATTGTAAATTAATATAACCTTTGTATTTGAAATGATAACTATTCACTTTATTCTTAGACATCCATTTCTTTTCAATAATTGGTCTTATTTCCTGATCCATCACTGCTGGACTACCAAGATATATCGTCAATTTTTCTTTAATAGAGGATTTTCTTCGAGCAGCTTCATACAACTCTAAATAATAATGAAAATGTTGCCACAAAAAACTGTAACTATTGATAGGATGAGTTAATCCATATCTTGGTTTTTCTTCTTCTTTCTGAAAAGTACCAAATAATTTGTCCCAAAAAACAAATACATCTCCATAATTTTTGTCCAAATATTTTTCGTCAGAAGCATGATGAACACCATGAAGAGAAGGTGTTATAAAAATATATTCAAGCCATTTTTGTTTCTCCAAAATCTGCGTATGCGTAAAAAAAGAATACACGCCATGAACCACTAAAATGGTCATCACTAAATTTGGATGAAAACCAATAAAAGGCAAAATACACCAAAAAACATTGCGAACAATTGCTTGCAAAGTCGTGATACGAGCCGCAACCGTGAAATTGAATTCTTCGGATTGATGATGTACAATATGGGCTCCCCAAAAAATATTGACTTCATGTCCCAAACGATGATACCAATACCAAACAAAATCTGTTGCTAAAAGCATCACAACCCAAATCCACCACGCATTTGAAATATCTAAAAGACGATAATTTTCGTAAATCCAGACATACAAATTGTAAAAACTTACCGTAATAAAAAGATTCAATAAGCGTTCTGCAATTCCTATTGAAATATTAGAAACCGAACTTTCATATTTATAGATATTCTTTAATTTTTTCTTTTTAACAACCACATATTCAAGCCATAAAAAAAGAAAAAAAGCTGGTAAAGCAAAAGCTAAATACTCGGAATGATTCATTTTTAAGCACTTAAGAATTGATTAATATGTTGATTAAAAAGTAACGGCTGCTCCATCATCGGCACATGACCGCAATGATCGATGTAAGCTAATTTTGCATTAGGTAAATGTGCAAAAAACTCTTCAGCAACATCTGGCGGCGTCACAATATCTTGTTTTCCCCAAACCAATAAAACTGGCTGATCTATTTTATGTAAAAGATGCTTCAAGTTTTGTCGCTTTGCATCTCGCGCAATCGAAATTATAGACAAAGCTTTTGTAGGTGTATTAGCCGTCGAAAAAACATCATCAATCAACTCTTTTGTTACAACATTTTTTGTTTCAAAAACTTCTTCTACCTTATTTTTGATATACTCGTAATCTCGCACACGTACAAAAGAAGCCTGCAAATTGCTTTCATACAAACCAGAACTTCCAGCTAAAATCAATTTATCAACCAAATTTGGATGTGCCAACGCATACAGCAATGCAATATGCCCGCCCAAAGAATTTCCGATTAATATTGGATTTTCAATTTTATTAGATTGAATATAATTTTCTAGAAATTGAACTAAATTTTGAAGTGAATTTCTTTTGAAATGAGTAGAAAATAAAGGAAATGTTGGTGTATAAACATTATAATTTATTTCAAGATTCTTGATAACATTTCCCCAATTACTAAGGCTTCCAAATAAGCCATGAAGTAAAATAACATCTTTATTTTTCGAATATTTCATATCGCATTTATTCTTGGTTATCGAACAAATGTAAATAAAATATTTTTAAACTCTATTAATTATATAGATTTTATAGAGAATATATAATTCCAGACGAATGGTCTTTGCTCGCTCCTGTTACAGATGCCAAACAATTTATTTCGTTATAAACACGACGATAACCAAGGAATGCAAAGATTAAAGCTTCTTTAAAATCGATTAAATTATCAGTTGGAATGATCATTTCAACAGCTGATAATTCTCCTAAACGATTGATAAAAAATAAATTTCGAACTCCTCCTCCAGTTATCAACACATTGTTGATATCATATAAAGCAAAGGTATTTTTAATTTGAATTACGAAATGCTCCACACAACTTCTCAGCTTATCTTCGATAGAAATATCGTACTTATCAACAATTGTTAAAAACTCATCTGTTACCCATTCAAAACCTAATGATTTTGGGAAAGGTTGATGATAATAATTCAAAAGGTTCAATTCTTCAACTAATGTAGTATTAATATATCCTTGTTCTGCTAATTCTCCATTTTTATCATATTCAAACCCGAGTTGTTTTGCAAAATGATTCAAGACAATATTAATCGGGCAGATGTCAAAAGCAATACGTTTTCCATTTCTATTCATCGAAATGTTAGAAAAACCTCCAAGATTTAAACAAGCATCATAGTTAGAAAATAATAATTCGTCTCCAATCGGAACCAAAGGCGCTCCTTGTCCTCCTAAAATAACGTCTTGTGTTCTAAAATCACACACCACTTTTTGTTGACAACGCGACGCAATTGCTGCACCTTTTCCTATTTGCAAAGTGAATGATTTCTGCGGTTGATGAAAAATAGTTTGCCCGTGAGATGCAACAAAATCTACTTTTTCTATCTTATTTTTATGAATAAATTCTTTTACTTTCTCCCCAAGAAAATAACCAAACTCTACATCCAATTGACATAAATCCATAGCCGAATATTGAAAAGCTTCTGTTAGTTTTGTTCGCCAATCGGATGAATAATCAATCGTTTCGGCATGTAAAATTTCGAAAAGTTGGTTATCATCAAATCGGACATAGCAAATATCCAAACCATCTAACGAAGTTCCAGACATCAAACCAATGCAAAAAGTAGGGTTTTTCATGCTGTAAATTTAATGAGAGAAATTGATAGTTGGTTGGTTTAGAAATTAGAAATATTGAATTTTTTGGTTTATTTTATATTGAGATTCCTCGACAAGTTCGGAAAGACAATTTCTGTCATTCTGAATGAAGCTTCAGCGAAATGAAGAATCTCAAAATGCTTATTAATTGGACTCTTGAAATAAATTCTCAATAACTAAGTAAACTTTCTTTCATTTTTTCCTTGATGAAAAAACGAAACAAAAAAATCAAGACCTCAATAAATCGGCTGGAAATGATTCATTCTACGCGAAAAGATTTAAAAACCTATCGGTTAAATCTTTTTATCGCTTCGAATTTCTTCAATTTTTTTACACCTTTTTATTGAAAGGTCATTTGAAATTCTTTTGAATAAGTAAATTGGTTTTTAATTATTAATAAGGTATGATTCTGAAAAAAGTATAAATATTATTACTCAAAACTTAGAACTTATTACTCATAACTCGAGATGCGTTAGGGATTGTAGTGGAAATCCTTTGCGTGGAACGAAGCGATAGCGAAGTGGCAAAGCAAAGATTGTAACAGATAGCCCGCCCGAAGGGAACGCCCAAATGATAAGAAAAATTGTTTTGATAATTCTTAGGTTATTGCGAATATATCAGTTAGAAATTCTAATGATAAAAGCTTATATTTGAAACACAATTAATACAAACAAAACATGGCACAAGATGTAATCTTCGATTTGATTGAAGAAGAAAAAGAAAGACAACTGAATGGAATTGAATTAATCGCGTCAGAAAACTTTGTTTCGGACAATGTAATGCGCGCGATGGGTTCTGTTTTAACAAATAAATATGCAGAAGGTTATCCTGGAAAGCGCTACTATGGTGGTTGCGAAGTTGTAGACGAAGTGGAAACTATTGCAATTGATCGTTTGAAAGCGTTGTTTAATGCAGAATATGCAAACGTGCAACCTCACTCAGGTTCTCAGGCAAATGCGGCTGTTTACTTAGCGTGTTTGAAACCTGGAGACAAGATCTTAGGATTCGATTTATCGCACGGAGGTCACTTAACGCACGGTTCTCCTGTTAATTTTTCTGGGTTAACTTACCAAACTTCTTTCTATGGAGTGGATAAAGAGACGGGGAGAATTGACTACGAAGCTATGGCAGAAACTGCTCGTAAAGAGAAGCCTCAAATGATAATTTGTGGTGCTTCGGCTTACTCAAGAGATATAGATTATGCTAAATTTCGTGAGGTAGCTGATGAAGTTGGTGCTTTGTTATTGGCTGATATCTCACATCCTGCTGGGTTAATTGCCCGCGGAATCTTGAACGATCCTATGCCTCATTGTCATATTGTAACGACGACAACTCACAAGACTTTACGTGGTCCTCGTGGTGGAGTTATTATGATGGGGAAAGATTTTGAGAACCCTTGGGGATCAAAAACTCCTAAAGGTGAAGTGAAAATGATGTCTCAAATCTTGAACGGAGCAGTGTTCCCTGGTACACAAGGTGGTCCTTTGGAGCATGTAATCGCATCTAAAGCTGTTGCTTTTGAAGAGGCGTTATCTGACGGTTATATGGACTATATTGTACAAGTTGTGAAGAATGCAAAGGCTTTGGCTGCGGCATTGGTTGCAAAAGGTTATGACATTGTTTCTGGAGGGACAGATAATCACTGTATGTTAATCGATTTACGTAACAAAGGTATTTCTGGAAAACAAGCAGAAAATGCTTTAGTTTTAGCAGAAATCACTTGTAACAAAAACATGGTTCCTTTCGATGATAAATCTCCTTTCGTTACATCGGGGATTCGTTTGGGGACGGCAGCTGTAACAACTCGTGGGTTGGTTGAAGCAGATATGCAAACTGTTGCTGACTTGATTGACGAAGTATTAATGAACATTGATAACGAAGAAATCATTGATGGAGTTGCAGATCGTGTAAATGAGTTTATGTCTTCTCGTCCATTATTTCAAATGAAATAAGTAGAAACTTAGTTTCGATTATAACAATAGAAAAGTCCTGAGCATTGCTTAGGACTTTTTGTTTGATATAAAACGTCGGGACGTTTTGATTAAAACCTCCTTAGGTTTTAGGTAAAATCACTTGACGTTTTTATTGAAATGTCTTGAGGAAATAATTTATTCCATTCTAACTTATAATAAGATTAAACTAATAGGAATTCTAATTAGATAAGTAATTATCTAAATTGTTATACTGAGTGAAGCGATAAGGAAGCCGAAATATCTGTAATCAATATTTATTGAATGACTATTAAACAATAATACTTTTAATTATCTTATTCTGAATGATAAATATAATTGTTGGAATCTATTAAAAGTTTTATGACTTGTTTATAATCTAAAGTAAACATCATAAAAAAAGCAACTTCGAGATGAAGTTGCTTTTCTATTTAAAATAAGATAAGTCTTTGTTTTTACGCATTCAATGCTTCTGCACCACCAACGATCTCTAAGATCTCGTTTGTAATAGCAGCTTGACGAGCTTTGTTGTATTGAATTTTCAATCCTTTTTGTAACTCGCTTGCGTTGTCTGTTGCTTTATGCATTGCAGTCATACGTGCTCCGTGCTCAGAAGCGTTAGCATCTAATACGGCTTTGAATAATTGCGTTTTCAACGTTTGAGGGATTAAATCTCTTAAAATTTCTTCTTTCGAAGGGTTGAAGATATAATCTAACTCTGCTGAATTGTTTGCTTCTTCTTCAGTTTTCTCTAAAACGACTGGTAAAAATTGTTCGTCTTGTACAATTTGAACAGCTGCATTTTGAAATTGATTGTAGATAATTCTGATTTGATCAAAGTCACCTGCAGTAAATTTCTCTACTAAATCGTCTGCAATTTCAGCCACATCTGCAAAATTTAAATTATCCCAAATGCTTGATGCATTTTTATAGATAGTTTGTGTTTTACTAAAAGTATCATTAGCTTTTTTACCAATTGCTAAAATTTCTACGTGCTTACCAACTAATTCGTTAGCTAATAACGCATTTACTTTTTTGATGATGCTTGAGTTGTATCCTCCACATAAACCTCTATTTGAGTTAATAACGACTAAAAGTACTTTATTAACTTCGCGCTCTTCTGTTAATGCACCTCCTACTTCAGCTTCTAAAGTAGAACTTACATTTTGTAAAAGTTCACGTAATTTATCTGCATAAGGACGTAACTGTACGATAGAATCTGTAGCACGTTTTAGTTTTGCAGCAGAAACTAATTTCATAGCACTTGTAATCTGCATTGTAGAACCTACAGAAGTAATACGGTTACGTATATCTTTTAAATTTGGCATAATTCTATTTGAGATGAAGGATTAAAAGGAACTTAGAGATTCGGAAACCTCTAAGTTTCATTTATATTTTATTAGTATTTAGAAGTAGTTTCTGTGATAACTTTCTTCAATACATCCATAATTTCATCAGTCCATTTACCTAAACGGATAGATGTTAAAGTGTCTGCATATTTGTTGCGCATTAACTCAACAAAGTCAGCTTGCCACTCTTTCACTTGATTAACTGGAACGTTTTTCAACATACCGTTAGTACCCGCATAAATAACTGCTACTTGTTCTTCTACTGGAATTGGAGCGTTAACACCTTGTTTTAATAACTCAACGTTACGTTCACCTTTACCAATTACGTTCATTGTAGCTGCATCTAAATCAGAACCAAATTTCGCGAAAGCTTCTAACTCACGGTATTGTGCTTGGTCTAATTTTAATGTACCAGATACTTTTTTCATTGGTTTTGTTTGTGCAGAACCACCAACACGAGATACAGAGATACCTACGTTGATCGCTGGACGAACACCTGAGTTGAATAAATCAGACTCTAAGAAGATTTGTCCATCTGTAATAGAAATTACGTTTGTTGGGATATATGCAGAAACGTCACCAGCTTGAGTTTCGATAATTGGTAAAGCAGTTAAAGAACCACCACCTTTTACGATACCTTTCATAGATTCTGGTAAATCATTCATTTGAGATGCGATTGCATCATCTTTGATTACTTTTGCAGCACGCTCTAATAAACGAGAGTGTAAGTAGAAAACGTCTCCAGGATATGCTTCACGTCCTGGTGGGCGACGTAATAATAAAGACACCTCACGGTATGCAACGGCTTGTTTAGATAAATCATCATAAACAATTAACGCTGGACGACCAGAGTCACGGAAATACTCTCCGATTGCAGCACCTGCCATTGGAGCATATACTTGCATTGGAGCTGGATCAGATGCATTAGCAGCAACTACTACTGTATATTTATCTGCACCGTGGTCTTGTAATGTTTTCATGATTCCTGCAACTGTAGAACCTTTTTGTCCTACTGCAACATAGATACAGAAAACTGTTTCACCTCTATCGTAAAACTCTTTTTGATTTAAGATTGCATCTAAAGCAACAGAAGTTTTACCTGTTTGACGGTCACCAATGATTAACTCACGTTGCCCACGTCCAATTGGAATCATCGAGTCAATAGAAACGATACCTGTTTGTAATGGTTCGTTTACTGGTTGACGATAGATAACCCCAGGAGCTTTACGCTCGATAGGCATTTCATATAATTGTCCTTCGATTGGTCCTTTACCATCGATAGGATTTCCTAACATATCTACAACACGTCCTAACATTCCTTCACCTACGTTAATAGATGCAATTTTGTTTGTACGTTTTACAGTGTCACCTTCTTTAATACCTTTTGAAGGTCCGAAAAGTACAATACCTACGTTGTCTTCTTCAAGGTTTTGTACCATTCCTTCTAACCCGTTTGAGAATTCTACTAATTCTCCGTATTGAGCATTGTCTAACCCGTAAACACGAGCAATACCATCCCCAACAGTTAGAACGGTTCCTACTTCTGCTAATTCAACTGATGAATCAAAGCTTGTAAGTTGTTGTTTTAATATAGCTGAAACTTCAGCTGGATTTATTTCTGGCATTTCTGAAATATTTAAAATTTAGGAATGTATTCGTTTTTCGAAAAATCTTTTTTTAATGTAGCTAACTTAGTTTTGATTGACGAATCAACTTGATTGTTTCCAATTTTTAAAACGAAACCTCCAATTAAAGATGCATCAATTTTGTTCTCTACTTTTACTTGACTATTTGCAGCTAAAGTTTGTTTTGCTTTTGCTACAATATTATCAATTGTATTTTGATCTAATTGTACTGCCGAAGTAATTTCTGCTGTTACAATATTATTTGCTAAATCGTATAATGAAATAAACTGATCTGCAATTTTAGACAAAATATTCTCTCTACCATGTCTTACGACTAACGAAATGAATGTTTGAGAAGTTTTTGATAAAGATTTGAAAATCTCACTCAATACAGCTTCTTTTTTCTTTGCATCAATCACTGGAGAATTTAAGAAAACTCTTAAATCATCATTCTCTTTAATGACTTTGCGAACATCATTCATTTCAGCATACACTACGTCTGTTTGGTTTGCTTCATTCGCAAACTCCATCAAACCTTTAGCATATCTATGTGCTGCTCTGAATCCTGTCATGATTAATTGAATTTAACTTGATCAATAACATCATTCACTAAAGCTTCTTGTGCAGATTTGTCTGACAATTCTTTAGTTAAGATTTTTTCAGCAATTTCAATTGACAACTGTCCAACTTGATTTTTGATATCAGCCATAGCTGATGCTTTTTCATTTTGGATAGCTGACTTAGCATTTTCAATTAATTTGTTTGCTTCTACAGTTGCAGAATTTTTCGCCTCGTTGATGATATTTTCTTTCATTTCACGCGCTTCTTTCAAGATAGCATCACGTTCAGCACGAGCTTCTTTCATGATTTTCTCGTTTTGAGCGTTTAATAAAGCCATCTCTTCTTTCGCTTTTTTAGCTGCGTTTAATGCATCCTCGATAGATTGTTCTCTTTCTTTAACTGCAGATAAAATTGGTTTCCAAGCTAATGATCTTAACAATACTAATAAGATGATAAATACGACCGCAGTCCAAAAAATAAGACCAACTGAAGGTGTAATTAAATCCATTGTGTGTATGTATTAAATTTTATTTTTTACTAATTAATTTTTTAATGAATTAGCTTCAACAACCAACCGTTATTGAAGCTAATTTTTAATTCAAATATTATCCGTTACCTAATAACGCAACTACGATACCGAATAAACCTGCACCCTCGATTAAGGCTGCTGCGATAATCATAGCTGTTTGAATTTTTGAAGCCGCTTCTGGTTGTCTAGCGATTCCTTCCATAGCTGATCCACCGATTTTACCGATACCTAAACCAACTCCTAAAACTGCTAAACCAGCTCCGATTGCTGCAATACTTCCTGTCATGATAATTGTATTTAATTATTAAAAAATTATTTTATTGTTTTTTATATTCTATTCTTAATGATGATCGTGTTCTGCTACTGCTGTTCCGATGAATAACGAAACTAACATTGTAAATACGAACGCTTGTAATGCCGCTACTAATAACTCTAAACAGTAGATGAATAACGCTAATGGAATAGATCCACCTGCCATAGCTTCTGTTTGGAAAATAAAGATTAACGAAATTAACGACATAATGATGATGTGACCTGCTGTAATGTTCGCAAATAAACGAATCATTAAGGCGAAAGGTTTTGTAATAATCCCGATTAACTCAATTGGAGCTAAGATCAATTTTACTGGAACCGGTACACCTGGCATCCATAACATATGTCCCCAGTAACCTTTGTTTCCTGAGAAATTAATTACGATTAATGCGATTAATGCTAATACAAATGTAACTGCGATATTACCTGTAACGTTAGCTGCACCTGGTAACAATCCTAATAAATTGTTGATCCAAATGAAGAAAAATAACGTTAATAAATAAGGCATAAATTTCGCGTATTTTTTCTCACCAATATTTGGAATTGCTACTTCATCACGAACAAAAATAATAATTGGCTCGATGAATCCTGCAATACCTTTTGGTACCATATTTCCTTTTTTGTAGTTTGATGCAACTGCAAAGAAAACTAAGATTAAAATCACGAAAGAGATTAACATTGATGTTACGTTTTTCGTAATAGAAAAATCTAATGGTTTTTCATTTTCTAAATGAATAGCTCCTTTTTCGTCTACGTGAGGTTTGATTGTACCTTGCGCATCTGTTTTGTAGATTTTTTCGTGGTAGTTGATGTAGTAGTTTCCGTTACTTTCAACAACCGCTTCGTTGTGGTGAAATTTAGAAGACATAAAAACTTGTAAACCATTATCCCATAAAATAACAGGTAATGCAACTCCTACACTTTTTTCTCCTTCTCCCCATAAATGCCAATCGTGTGCATCTGCAATGTGGTGCATGATACCTGGCACTGGGTTAAATGTAGATTCGCCAGATTTCACTTTAGCAGCTTCCTCTTGACTTTTTACTTGCTCACTTTTAATTAACTCCTCAAACGTTTTTGGAAGACTTTCGTGCGGAACCGCTGTAGAGGCGAATCCGAAATTGAAAAGTAATAAAAACGCTAATAACGCTGAAAATTTCATGTATAATTCCTTTGTTTCTAAATTGCGTGCAAAATTATAGTAAATTAACCACTTACCAAAGTCAAATGCTAAAAATCATTAAACTTTTTTTAACTTTAAATTAATTAAGCGAATAAACACTAAAACTTCGGCTAGCAAAATTACAAAATAACTTATAATTAATTGCACAACATTTGATTTAATTTGTTCATTCACAACAATCAATGCTAATACAATTGCCATCTTCGCTATCATCCCTCCCATAAAGGCAAAACCAACATATTCTGGAAACTTTATCTTCACAAAACATCCAACTTGCAAAATTATTAACGTAATTAATCCAATTATTAAATACATTTTTGGAACAATTAGCGGATTTTCGCTAAAATTATAATGCACAACAATTGCGTAATGAATACCACAAAAAATTGCTACCATTGCAATAAAAGAAAGTGCTAAAAGAATAAATTTCTTAATCATTAAAATTATTTTTTCGGTAATTGCTTCAACATCAAATATAATCCTGCAAAAACTCCCAGCAAAGATAAGCCAGCCGTCCATAATGGCTTGTCTGTTTCCATTTTTTTATCCAAAAAAGTTCCTAACCAAGCAAATAACGCAATCGTTACCGCCATCTGTATTCCCATCCCAGAAAACTTTAAATATTGATTTACACCTTCGGTCTTTCGTTCTTCTTTCATAAGTTTTATGTAATTTTGCAAAAAATTATTTCGTGGTAAAGATAGGAAACATAGAATTACCAGACTTCCCTTTATTGCTTGCACCAATGGAAGATGTGAGTGATCCGCCATTTCGTCGCCTATGCAAAATGCATGGTGCAGACTTGATGTATACAGAGTTTATTTCTTCTGAAGGATTGATTCGTGATGCAATAAAAAGTCGTCAAAAATTAGATATTTTTGATTACGAACGTCCAATTGGTATTCAAATTTTTGGTGGAGATGAAGAGGCAATGGCGATGTCAGCTAAAATTGTTGAAACTGTTCAACCAGATATTGTTGATATTAACTTTGGATGTCCCGTAAAAAAAGTAGTTTGTAAAGGCGCAGGAGCTGGTGTTTTAAAAGATATAGATTTGATGGTACGTTTGACAAAATCTGTTGTTGAAAGTACACATTTACCAGTTACTGTAAAAACACGTTTGGGTTGGGATTCTGACTCAATTAACATTTATGAAGTTGCAGAACGTTTGCAAGAAACAGGTATCAAAGCATTGTCAATTCACGGACGTACGCGTACGCAGATGTATAAAGGACAAGCAAATTGGGAACCGATTGCAAAAGTGAAAGCGAACCCAAATATTGAGATTCCGATTTTTGGAAATGGAGATATTGATTCGCCGCAAAAAGCGATTGAATACAAAGAAAAATACGGTGTAGATGGTGTGATGATTGGTCGTGCAGCGATTGGTTATCCTTGGATTTTCGAGCAAATTAAACATTATCGAGAAACAGGTGAATTGTTACCAGAACCAACAATCGTAGAACGAATGGAAGCGGCTAAAAACCATTTAAATTGGGCGATTGACTGGAAAGGTGAACGTACTGGAATTTTGGAAACGCGTATGCATTATACCAATTATTTCAAAGGAATTCCAAATTTCAAACCTTATCGTACAAAATTAGTCACACAAGATAATCTTGTTGATTTGATGCAAACTTTCGAAGAAATCGAAAAAGAATTTATTCCAACATTAGAAGAAATTTAATCGTTAGAAATAATTCATTAATATAAAAAAATCCACCAAAAAACTTGGTGGATTTTTCATTTAAACTTGAGACTATAATTAATTACAATTATCTACAAGCAACACTTCTTCTGGATTCAGCGTATCATATTTCATCAATACAACTTCATCCACATCTGCTCTAGATCGTAAAGTAACTTCATAAACTTCATCATTTACAGGATATTGTATCGTTGCTTTCGGACGTTTAAATGTTCCGCTAGTTTCCACAACAACACCTTCTACGCATTTCCCAGTTTTAGCCAATTGATCTTCTAATTGACTTTTCGAATATTGACTAAATCCGAATGCTGCAAGACCTAAAATTGCGATGACGATATAAAAATATTTTTTCATAGAATTAAAATTTAATGTTTCGTATTAGTTTTGTTTGAAACAAATTTAGATTCAATTCTATCGTTATAAAATCCCTATTATTAGCTAATTTTCAATCTACAACATTTTTATTAATCATTAATTGATCAATACTAAATAAATACTGAGATTGTACAGCAAGTAAAAGTGCTGCTGTCGCACTTGTCCAAACAGAATAATCAAAAGTAGCTTTTACACCAAAGGCAATAGACATAGCTAATGCAAAAATTGTTAAAAGTAAAAATGTACCTAGTGCTGTAATCCTTGTTTTAAATCCTATTAATAATAAAATAGAAAATAGAATTTCTAAAAATGTCGCACCATAGGCTCCTAATTCACTTAAATATTTTGGAAGAAAAAAAGTTAACGTACGAGTATAATCTTCAAAAGATGCCCAATTCCCCCAAGACACGTTTTCAGTCCAAATTCCAAAACGGTCAGCAACTGCTGAAAGCATGGAAAAAGCCAAAGCTATTCTTAAAAAAAGCTGAGGAAGTCCTTGTTTTGTCATAAGTATAAATTATTATATACGACAAAACTAAATTAATGCTTCTTCAAAAATCTTAAACTAGATTAAGAAAGATTATTCGTAACTATTTTTCTGTTTCATGCTTCGTTTTCAGCGCATAAAGTGCAAAAGTTCCCAACCAATGACTTCCCATATAATCGTCATTTGTAATATTATTTAAGGAATAATTGAGATGATTTTGCGCAATTTTATTCAAATGTTTTAACTCTGGCAATTTATGTTCGATTTGATACAAAGCCGTTGCACGACTAAAATTCAATCCATCCAAATGCACCAAATGTCCATCTGTACGATCCGAAACTACACCAGGTTTCAAGTCAAAATTCTTTTTTTGTAACTGAGGCAAAAATCCTTTCAGCCATTTTTTATATTCATCATGCGGATGAATTTTAGACATCAACAAAGCTTCTTCCAAACAAGCAGAAAGAAAATCTGATCCACTTGGTTCGAAAGCAATATTGCAACTTTTATCTTTTAAATAAAGACGATTAGCATTATCAATAATCACTTTTTCGAATGTTTTATCATTCACAGAACGTGCATAATCTATCGCTAAACTCAAACCAAACGCCGTATTGTCATGCGTTCCTGTACGAATTGGATAAACCAATTTCGGCAAATATTCTTTGTATCGAACAATAATCAAATCACTCAAAGGTTTCAGATTTTTTGCCCAAACTTGTGCATCTTTATCTTGCCAATTATTCAATTCCATTTGCAATTGTAACAACCATGCCCAACCATAAGTACGTTCGAAATTCTTGTTATTTTTATCATTGAAAAAGGCCATTTCGACCGCAACATTTTCTGCTGTAATCAATTGATTTAACTCATTTCTAACCTGATTATTTTGATCCAATTCAGGAAAATCTTTCATCAATTTCACAATCGACCAAAATCCATGTACAGACGAATGCCAATCAAAACAACCATAAAAAATTGGACGCAACTGCTTTGGCGTTTTCAAATCCTGATCACTTCCCAAAACATTTCCTAGTTTATTAGGATACTCAGTCTTGATACAATGCGTTGGTAATTCAAATATTTTTTTGGCTTGATCTAAGTGTAATTCTTGCGCAAAAACTGTAGATGATATAAAGGTTGATAAGATAATAAATCGTTTCATGAAGATTGTTTTTACTAAGATAGAAATTATTCTTTGCTTATACCAAGTTGATGATAATTCTACTAAAAATAGTCTTTTATAAATTAAATCTTATACCTCCCATTAAATATCCAGATAAAGTTTTAAGATTTACGTAACCTTGATAATCTGTTGTAGAAATATTTTTTAACATAGAATTTTGATTAAGATTAATAAAATTAAATCCTTGAATAAATAGATCAAAATTTTTTAATTTATAATCAATTTCAGTGTAAAAGTTCCAGTTTGTATTTTTTATTACTTCTATATTTTTAATAATTTGATTATCATTTAAAACTCCTACTTTAATTTTAGCATTCTTGTAATTGTAAGTAACTCCAAAATCATTTTTTATAGTAAATATATTTTGTCTATCAATTTTCTTATTATCATTAACAAACACTTGGAATGTGTTTTTATAATAAACTTGTAAATTTGACTTAAATCTTGATGTAAAATTAGTTTTTAGATTAAAATTAGTTGAATAAAGATTATTTAATTCATTATTAATTTTCTGAACATTTTCTGTATAATTAAGAATTCCATTCGCTTTAAAAGCTATGGGAATTTTATTAAAAATATAATCATAATTAATAAAAAGTAACAAATTATCTGTTTGTTCTGCCTTAAAAAACGCTTTGTAAATTAAATTATTTTGATAACGTATATCTTCAGCTATATCATTTTTATTTTGATCATAACTTACATTTACAAAAAATGTTCTTCCTTTACTTAGATTTAGTTTTAAATAATTTATCGACACACTGTTTGTTCTTTTTATAAATAGTTCGTCTATTGATGATTGGTCTAATATTGTTAAATAATCTACTCTTCTTTCGTAGGTATTTAGAAAATCTAAAGTTGGAATTCCGGCATCTAAATAGGAATACTTTAAGGTTAATTTTCCTCCTTTATTTAATGTATATGCAAGAGATACTACTGGAGAAATACTAAAATTTTGTTCTAATGATTTTTGATTAGAATTATAGTAATTAACAATTAAACTTGAAGATATTAAAAGATTTTTATTGTATAAATAACTAAACACACCTCCTATTACTGCATTAAACAATCTATTTTCTTCTTTATTTTTTTGATTTATTAAGGTTGATAAATTATAATTTTGTAATGATGTATTGGTATAATAATTATATGTAAATTTATTTTTTGAAGATTTTACTGAGTACCCGATTTTATAAAGATTAAATTTTGATTGGTTCGTATTAATTTCTTCTTGTTCTGTTATTAGATAATTTTTTGTTTGAGAATTAAAATCTAATGTCAATTCTCCCAATAAATTATCATTTAAAACATTAAACCAATTTAATTTCTGAATAAAATTTTGTTCTTTACTATTTTCAGAATATAAATTTTGATTAATATCAGAATCTATTGTGTTTTGAGTATAACCAAATTTTGAATCTAATACTACGTAATTATTTTTGTTAATTTTCCAATCCAAATTGAATACATTTTGAACAAAATAGGGTTTTTCATCAATTTGCTGAATTTCATTTAATTTGAAAATCCCATAATTTTTGTATGTATCTTGTCTTTTAATCGAAGTATTAAAATCAAATAAAGTATAATTTTTAATTAATAATTTGTCGTTAATTTTCTGATTATAATTTAGTGATGAAAAGAAGTTTTTACGATCATAAAAATTCCGTTGTTCTCTAAGAAAACTGGGAATATCCTTTTCATCTATTTTAGACACACCATTACCATTTCTTTTAATGGTTTGGTTCAACTCAAAATAATCTTCCATCGTCATAGCGACTTCTCCTATTGTATTGTAATGATTGATAAAAGCGATATTGCCTTTTTTATTGAAATTGAATAAGTTTATTCTATTATTTGTATTAAAATCATTACCTAACGCAAAAGAAGCGTTCCCAGATATTGTATTTTGATAATTTTCTTTTAGTTTAATATTTAATACTTTTTTTCCTCCAGAACTAAAGCTTTTTAATATATCATTAGGTTGGTAATTAGAAATCAAATCAATACCTTCTATCATTTCATCGGTAATATTCTTTGTTGCTAATTGATGTTTGTTTCCAAAAAATTCTGCACCATCAATCAAAATATTATCCATTTTTTTACCTTGATAATATACTACGCCATTTTCATCAATTTGCAATCCAGGCAACTTTTCTATTAAGTCGCCTAAAGTTCTTTCATTACCAGTTCTTATTGCTGCTAAATTATATTGTATAGTATCTTCTTTTACTTTACCAAAGCTTTTGTTGTTAATAATTACTTCTTCTAATTTAACAAGTTCTTCTGATAAAAATATTTCGATAGATTTACCTTCATTTAGTTCGATATTTTCTTGATATTGAGAATAATTAAGCACATTAACTTTTAGTGTATATACTCCTTTTTCTAAATTGATAAAATTAAAAAAACCTTGACTATTTGTTTTTTTAAAACCTTTAAACGTATCGTCTAAAAATAACTGAACCACTGCATTATGTAGTGGTTCGGAGTTATTATCTTTTACATAACCATTTATAGACAAATTTTGAGCAAATAGTAACGAACTGATGAAAAAAAAGAACTTAAAATAAACTATTTTTTTCATCTATTTTTATTCACTTTTAATAACGATTCTATTTGTTTTTACACCTGACGAATTTTCTATTTTTGATGAAATAGAAGACTGCTTCAGTTCTTCCATTTTCTTTGAATACTCTTGCGTCGTTAAGACATTAGAAAATGATGGAAGCTGTATTTCTTTTTCTGCTTTATTAATAGATTTTAAAGTAATGTATTTCTTATCTGTTTCTACTTCTACTATTAATCCTGGTAAACCATTAAAAATTTCAGGCCCATCTGTTATTGCTATCTCAGAAAGATACCATGCCGTAACTTGTCCTAATTTAGGGTCATCCAAAGTCGCTTTTTGGGCAGTATATCCTCCAACTGATTTTGTTTCATTGGTAATTTTCCATAAATTTTGCAAATCACTCTTTTGCATTACTGTAAGTTTTTCGCCTTTTATTTCAGTTGTTTTATAGATAGTTGATGTTTCCAAATTTTTATAAAATACATCACTTACAAATGAAATGGTCGTGTTTTTTACAATTCTTTTGTTTCCGTTCGTATTTTCTACTTGGTTATTGTTTTTATCATCTTCAGTTGCTAAAGTCTTATAAATAGATTCATTTCCATTTGTTTCCAAAACACTGTATCTTGGCTTAGACAGTCTATCTTTTATCATTTGCTGTGCATGCACTGGTAATTGTGCAACCTTGGCCTCATCTATTTTTACTGTTTCTACATATTCTATTGTATAAGAATTTTTGATAATCCCAATATTTTGTTTATCATTTTTCATTTTAATTTCATTAGTAGAAATACTATTTGAATTTAATTCATTTTCTGTTAAAGCTTTCTTATCTGAACATCCGTTCATTAACGTTAAAATAACTAATACTGTATACATTTTCATTGTTTTTTATTAAAGGCCCTTAAAACTATTAGTAGATTAAACTAATTAATCACAGTATATACCTGATTCAAAGTAGTATTCATATTCCCAACTACCATCAGAATAAAGAGTAAATGACTCTTCCTCATACTCATAGTAATAACAATCATCAATTAATGATGTAATTTCAGAATTATCATTTTTTAATTCTACCTCATTTGCCATTGCAAAAGTTCCAAAAAGTGCAAAAGCACTTGCTAATAAGATTTTTCTCATGCTTAAATTTTAAAATGTTAATAAATTAGTATTGATCAATATTCTAAAACTATAAATAAATAACAAAAAAAACAAATTATTATAGATTTAAGAATTTTTCTAACTCTTCTTTTGCTTGTAAACTTTCAGGAAAATTTTTCACATTTTGTTCAAAAAACTGTTTTGCTAAATCATTTTTCTTTTGTTTTACCAGATAATTTGCAACATTATTGATATACGTTTCTGTTGGTTGAAAAGAATAATTCAATTTTCTAGAAATCGTTTCAAAAGAATCCTTCACCAAATTTGGTTGATTCGGAATCTCTTTAATATTCACACGATAACCATCAAACTGCCAACGCAAATAATCAATCGAGCCAATCATCGGAACCGAACCATGTTCTTCGTCAATATATTGTTTGTAATGATAATTCAATGATTTATTCTTTGATGATTTCAAACGTTCGTCCACCTTTTTTATACTTTGATAATGGTCTCGTAAATGATCTGCATTTTGACTTTCACCAACTTGTGTTATCATGAAGAATCGATTCTCGAAAGAATGATTTTCTAAATTTTGATAAAGATTCAATAATTCTTTGTCATTAAACCAAACACTTGGATCGTGCGCAACATATCCATTGAAAGTTTTGGGATGGTTGTACAAGGTTTTCAACGCAAAATATCCACCTAAAGAATGTCCAATTAACAAACGAAAATCATTCACACGATAATTTTTCTGCATAAAAGGAAACAATTCATTTTGAATAAAATTCAGAAAATTAACATCATTTACATGTGTAAAATCTTTTGTTCGATCACCATTTTTATTCGTAATTCCGACAATGATCGATTCAGACATTTCTGGATAAAATCCCGATTGAAACTTAGAAACTACGCCTGTTAAAAACGTAAAATTAGATTCGGCATCTAACACATAAATCACAGGATAATTTACTTTTTGAAGTTTATTATTATAATACGATTCGGGAAGATTCACCCAAATTTCTCGTTCAGTATTTAAGATTTTGGAATTTATTTTTTGGATTTCAGCAATTGATAATTTCTCTTGAGAAAAACCGATTTGAGAGAAAATCAAACAAAATAAAAGTAGGAATTTTTTCATGTATAAAATTTTTCTAAAAATAACTATTTAGAATTATTCTACACAAATGATTTTAGACAAAAAAAAACGACCTCATCTTGAAGTCGTTTTTCTATATAATTTGTAATTATTTTAACTGAAAATATTCCATTTCAAGCCAAGTTGAAACTTGAAATCTCGGTACGGAACATTTGGCGCTGCAAAATAATCAGGTTGTTTTGTAAACGATGCATTGATATGCTCACCACGAATGTAAAAACGCATATTACGAACCTTGAAATTGATAAAAACATCCAAAATAGGATAACCTCCAATCTCTTGTATACTTGCTGGATCTTGCAATGCAAATTCGTTCAGAATCGGGATGTAACGCAGACCATTATATTTTGTAAAATATGTTGCATTAATACCAGCTTGCAGTTGAGCATTCTTGTTGAATAATTCTCCTTGCCAATACAATGTTTCACGAATCAAGAAATCTGGCAAAGGCATATACTCTTCGTTTTTCGTTACTTTTTGATATTGCGCTGTCGAAACTAAATTAATCTTTCCGAAACGTAAATGATTTTCACCTTTTATCTTGAAATAATTGATATTATCCGCCAATTGCTCATAATTCAAAATATCATTCAAATACACTTTATTGTCAATATTATAAATTGAGGCTTCTAACGTCGTGTTGACTTTATCTAACTTTAATTTTGCAAATAAATTTTGAACATTTTCAGTTTCAAATTGATTAACGTAATTAAAATTATTAAAGAAACTTTGATTATAAACCGCATTCAACGAAGGAAGTTTTGACTGAATAACCGCTCCTGCGCTCAATGTATAACCTTCTATCGGCGTCACATCTAAAACTGCATCTACATTATAAACACTTTTGTAATTATCAGATTGCAAATATTCAACATTTCCGTAAAGTTTCAACTTTTCATTCCAATCAAAATCCACTTTTCCAACAACTCCAAAAAGATTTTCCTCTATTTGCTTTGGAACTGCAACAATAGTCATGGCTTGATCAGCAAAAACGCGTAAATTTTGGAATTTAACACCAGCCTCTATCTTCACACGATCTGTCCACTGAAAACCAGCAGTTGTCGTATTGGATAAATCTGTAAAACTCTTTTTACTTCTATAATCCATTCCAGTAATAATCGGCGTAGAATATAAAGTTCCGTTTGGTGACGTATCCTCGTATCGATACTTTTGTTTTTCGTACGAAAATTTATTCTTCAATTCGATTGGATTATAAAAAGTCGAATCTTTTTCATTCATCTTTTTTAAGATTCCGTACGAAGCATTCAATTCAATTCGACGCGCATCAAACTCAGATTTTGCTGTTTGCGAATTCACCGGAATATTACGAACATTCGTCATTCTGCGATCATCTTGCAAAATAAAATCGTTGATATCCTCTATTCCACCGTTTTCATTATTTTTCAGATTTTGTGCTGCATAATTCCACCACAATTTAAAACGTTCTGACTTTGTTTTATAATTTGATGAAAAAACAAAGGTATTATTCTGCGCTTTTTCATGTTTATAACGACCTTCGGAAATTAATCCACGATAATGAAACGTATAATTGAATTGCTTGTTGATATTATGCGAAAATGTCGAAGACAGAAAGTTACCTTCTTTTACCCCATTCTCGTAAATAAACTCAGTATATGGCGTTTTGACATCATAATATTTGATATCATTTGCGTAATAATAGTTGTATTTTTTACCAGTTGGTAACATCGAAGGATTGAATGGTGTATTTTGATACTCCAAATCCACCACTACACCTCCAACATTCGGGAAAAATAATTTTCCGAACGCATCTTTACGAATAAAATTTTGATTATAATAGTTTTTGATACTTAATGTCGTATCCAATACTTCTGGTTTTCTACCATTTGTCCAAAACTTATAATCGTCAATTTTGGTTTTATAATATGTAACCGAATCATTTGTTGATGATCCTTTTAATGGTTTTAAAACTTTTATCGAATCCTCTTGAGCCTGCGCTACAATAGCTCCTAATAAAAATAAACCAATGATTGTTTTTTTCATCCTGTTGAATAAATCCTTACAAAAGTAATCTAAAATTGAGAGATACAAAAAAACCCACTTATTTCTAAGTGGGCAAATGTTATAAAAATGTTTAATTCGTTAGTTTATTACCAACCTGGATATTGCTTCATCTCAGGAGCTCTATCTAATTCTCCAATTGGAATAGGAAAAACAAACAACTTATCATTTGCAGAAACTTCGCAAATATTTCCATTACAATTTGAAGTTTTAACAATAGGCAAATTATTTCTTTTTAAATCATAAAACCTCAGTCCTTCTCCAATAAATTCTTTTTGTTTCTCAGTTAAAATATCAGTAATAATATCATCTCCTTTATAAACTGAACTTTTTCTTGTTAATGCAAACTCGTTTAATAAAGTTAATGCTTCAGACTTTCTTCCTAACTTCGCTAGCGCTTCCATTTTAATGAATAATAGTTCAGTCATACGAAATACTTTTACATTTGCTGTATTAGCCCCTTCAGATGTTGACTGAGGAACCTTTTTTAACCAAACACCTTTTGGATCATCTACAGTAGGAGCTTGAGCTGTTTGAAACAAAGAAAGTCGTACATCTTTAGTACTATTCATAGTATTGTATAAAGATGTTCTCATCATCAACCTTCTTTTAGATGCATTGAAGGTATAATACTGACCAGGATGAGTATTAATTCCTAAATTAGATATAGATGTTTGAGAAATTTCAAAAATTGTTTCTGGTTGATTTTCTAACAAACTTATTTCTTTTGAAGTAAAATAATTAACTAAACCACTAGCTTCTATCATTGAAAAATTTGATGATGACTTTAAAATATCATCAACTAAATCAATTGATTTTTGATAGTCTCCAGACTTACCTCTAGTTAAATATACTTTAGACAACAAATACTTTCCTGCAGTTGCACTTAAATAAATTTTATCCTGACGACTTGAATTAGCCATCCCTTCAATTCCTTCGGTTAAATCTCTAATAATAAAATCATATACTTCATCGATAGTTGACCTACCAACTGTTTTTTGAGGATCGTAAATATCGTTTTTAATAGGAATACCATATTCTTGATTAACACCAGATGTAGGGTTTGGAGAAAAACCTTGTACAAGGTAGAACATTGCTAATGCTCTTGCTATTTTAGCCTCTCCTTTCAAACTTAAGACATTATCATTTATCGGAACATTTGTATCATTCAATACTAAATTGGCTTGCTGAACGACTTCATATAAACCTCTATATTGTCCAAATGGAGAATTACCTGAATGCCACGCAAAAGCAGCAGTATTAACATAGGCTATATCTCCTGCAGCATTCGATACAAAAATATTATCTGATAACAGTTCTCCTTGTATTAAAATATCTGCTCCAAAATTAGATCCACTACCTAATTTTGGATAAATACCTTGCACAACCTGAGCCATTTGATCTTCGTTCTTTAAATTACCATCATAGACGTCCCCTACCTCAGGTATAAGATCAAGTCTATCCTCACTACAAGAACTCAATAGAATAGGTACAATAAATAATAATCTATAAATATGTTTTTTCATTTTTTTATTTTTTAAAAGTCAATAGAAATACCTAATGATACACTTTTCATAATAGGAGATGTGTAATCATACATTCCCTTTCCATAAGCACCTCCTGCTGCATTTGAATTAGACTCAGGATCAAAAGTTAAGTCTTTATCAAAAACATAAATCCATAAGTTTGTTCCTTTTGCATAAATTGTGAAATTATCTATACCCGTACTTTTCTTAAAGAGATCATTAAAACTATATGCAAATTTTATATCTTTTAATCGAATATGATCTCCTTTTCTCAACCAACGAGTAGAAGGCTCATAAGATCCTGTTGTGTTGAATAACATTTGTTTTGGATTATCTGCTTTTGTATTTGTTTCTGTCCAAGAGTTATATAAAACATCTTTAGTTTGATTATAATAAATGCTATTACCATCACTTGTAACATAATTCTGCCAACGATTCATGACAGAAAACTTGAACTGTCCTGTAAAGAATACAGAAAGAGTAAAGCCTTTATATGTGAAATCATTTTTTAAACTTGCTAAATATTTTGGAAATGGAGAATCTTTTTGCCAAATTCTACTTGCTTGACTATATTTACTAGCATTATCTAAAATAACTTTTTCAGTTCTTGATTCATCCTTCCAGATAGTTCCATACCCTGTTGCTTCATCTACTCCAGCCCATTCATATGTATAATATTGTAAGTATTCTTTACCTACACTAAGAGCTCTTAAACTCGATCTATCTATTTGATCAGGATTTGCAAGTTTTGTAACTTTATTTTTATTATAAGAAGCATTTCCATAAATATTCCATCTAAAATGTTCTCCATTTACAGGTAAATAATTAAAACTCAACTCAACTCCTCTATTCGTTATTTCTCCAATATTAGTCAAAAAACTTCCTGGACTTCCATTTTGAGGTGCTATTGGAGTAGTATATATAGCAGATGCTGTTTTTCTTTGATAAGCATCTACTGAAAGTGTTAATTTATCTTTAATAAAACCAAAATCTAGACCTACATTAAACTGTTTACTTACTTCCCAAGCTAAATTATCATTCTTAGCATTACTTAAATAAATTGTAGCATCATCTCCTGTATAACTACTTATTCCTAACAAATTCAATGAATTATACACACTTCCCCATGAGTCCGCATATGGAATATTCCCTATTTCACCATAATTCGCTCTTAAAATCAACTTACTAAAGGGTGATGAATCCCAGTCTTTTGTTACATTCCAAGCCCCTCCTACAGACCAAAATACTCCAGATTTTTTAAACTTTCCTAATGTCGAATTTGAATCTCTTCTTAACTGAGCAGAAAATGTATACTTCCCATCCAAAATATAATTTAATCTTGAAAAGTACGAGATTTGAGTCCATTTTAATACATCTTCATCTGCACTTCTTCTTTCTGTTCCATATGTTAAAAAAGGTCTAGGTTCTGATAATTTACCTACAGATGCTGACGAAATTGTATAATTATGCTCTTGATACTCCATTCCTACATAGGCTTGAATATCATGTCTATCATTCACTTTTTTTCTAAAACTAACAGAATTTTGCCAGTTCCAATCAAAAATATTTGTAAAGGATTGCTGAACTACTCCTCCATATGTTAATCCATCTGCAATACGAGGATCCCAGTACATTTTCTCTTCTAATTTCTGACTTTGTGCTCCAAATAAAGAATACAAATAGAAATCTTTAGCAAACTGCCACTCTCCATTAACGGATCCTAAAAAAGTTTCAATACGACCTTTAGTAAAATCCATCTCCTGAATAGCTAGAGGATTAAAATTACTATTACTAGGTCCTAAATTATCTTGATTATAAGTACCATCTGCATTATATGCTGGATAAATTGGAGATATATACCAATTCGTTAACCAAGGATTTCTATAAGCTCCACCATCATCTATAGAATTTCGTTTAACATTTGTATAATTAACATTTAATCCAAAAGTAAATTTATCTTCTATTTTATGATCAATTGCAGTACTTAAACTCATTCTATCAAAATATGAATTTAAAATCAAAGGATTATTCTCGTAATAAGAAGCTCCAAATCTATAAGAAGTATTCTCTCCTCCTCCTGTCATTGCAAAATTATAAGTCTTAACAGAAGCTGTATTACGTTGAACACGTTTCTGCCAATTTTCATCTGTCACTCCATCATAACTAACAAGAGTTGAAAAAGCCTTTACAGCATCATCCATCGAAGTAAATGATCCTGAATTATATTCCATCAATCCTCCCCACTTAATATATTCAGAAGCACTCATCCATTCTTGCTTATCATAAGCAATAGACTGAAATGCCATATCAGTACCTATATTAAATCTTGTCTTTTGATTATATTTTCCCCTTTTTGTAGTTACAACAATAACTCCATTTGCTCCCCGTGCTCCATACAGAGCTGTAGCTGAAGCATCCTTCAAAACTGCAACAGATTCTATCATATTAGGATCAATAGCTGCTAATGGATTCCATGATTCCATTAAACCTGCATTATCTGAACCTTTACCTACAACAATCCCATCAATTACATATAAGGGATTAGGCGTTCCAATCAAAGAACCTACCCCTCTAATTGTAATAATATTTGTAGATCCAGGATCTCCAGAGTTAGTAGAAAAAACAAGCCCAGATACTCGTCCATTCAACACTTCATCTATTGAAGCAGTTGGAGCTAATTCAAAATCTTCTTTTTTTACAATATCATAAGCTCCAATTTTTTGAGCTGCATCCATCTTGATTCCTCCTACTAAAGTAACAGTATTTAATTCAATACTACTAGATGCTTTTGTAATAAACTTCACATCTCCCAATGTTGTAGAAGTAACTTTTATCGTTTTTTCTTCTCCATTAGAGTCAATAATTTTTAATATATCACCAACTTTGGCGTCTACATTAAAATTTCCTTCCACATCAGTGAATACTGAAGCGCCTGTTCTTGTAACAATCACCTCAACTTCATCCATTGGAAAACCATTCGAGTCTTTTAAGACTCCTTTAACTTGGGCATAAGCCAAACTTCCCATCAAAAACATTGATAGAATGCCCAAAGAAGTAAATCTTCTCCTCATATTGTGTTAATTTTTAGTGCTAATTATTACAAATATGAGAAAAAAACTTAAAATATCTAAATAAATTGTTAAATAAAATAATGTATAATGAAAAAACCCACTTATTTCTAAGTGGGTTAAATATTTTATAAATCTTTCTTAAAAAGTGAAAGTTGTTCCGTCAGCGCCATCTTTTAGTTGGATACCTAATACACTTAATTGATCACGAATCTGATCTGATAAAGCCCAATTTTTATCCACACGTGCCTGATTACGCATTTCGATTAGCATTTTTACTACACCATCTAATTTGTCAGAACTTTCGTTTGCAGCTTCTGTATCCAAACCTAAAACATCATGAACAAAACCATTCATAATCGCCTTTAAGCGCTCTAAATCTTCTGCTGTAATATTCTCAAAACTATCTTTGATTGAATTAATCATTTTTACTGCATCAAATAAATGAGCGATCAATATTGGTGTATTGAAATCATCATCCATTGCAGTGTATAATTTCGCTTCTAATTCATCAATATTAACGGTAGAAGTTTTCTTTGGTGTAATTGTTTCTAATGTTTTTAATGCTTCAACCAAACGATTATATCCTTTTTCTGAAGCTAACATTGCATCATTCGAAATATCTAAAACACTGCGATAATGCGCTTGTAAGAAACAAAAACGTACAACAGCTGGATGAAATGGTTTTTCGAAGAAATCATTTTCACCATTCACTAATTGCATTGGCAAAATGTAATTCCCTGTCGATTTACTCATACGCTGACCATTCATCGTCAACATATTTGCATGCATCCAATATTTTACTGGTTCGTGACCGTTAGAACCTTTTGCTTGCGCAATTTCACATTCGTGGTGAGGGAATTTAAGATCCATTCCACCTCCATGAATATCGAAATAATCTCCAAGATATTTTGTACTCATCACTGTACATTCTAAGTGCCAACCAGGAAAACCATCACCCCAAGGTGAAGCCCAACGCATAATGTGAGCAGGCGAAGCGTTTTTCCAAAGTGCAAAATCAACTGGATTTTTCTTCTCTCCTTGCCCGTCTAAATCTCTTGTATTATTGATTAATTCTTCGATGTTACGGTTACTCAATTCACCATAATCAAGTCCTTTTTTGTTGTAAGCTTCTACATCAAAATAAACTGATCCGTTTACTTCATAAGCAAATCCTAAATCAATTAATTTCTCCGCTAAAGCAATTTGTTCTAAAATATGACCTGTCGCTGTAGGCTCGATTGTTGGAGGTAATAAATTAAATTTCTCTAAAACTTTATGAAAATCAACCGTATATTTCTGTACGATTTCCATTGGTTCTAATTTCTCTAATTTAGATTGTTTTACAAAACGATCATTTTCTACATTTCCGTCATCTGTTAAATGCCCAGCATCCGTAATATTACGAACATAACGAACTTTGTAACCCAAAAATTTTAGGTAACGATAAATCATATCAAATGACATAAACGTACGCACATTCCCAAGATGCACATTACTGTAAACGGTAGGTCCACAAACATACATTCCAACATTATCTTGATTAATTGGTTCGAACGTTTCTTTCTGTCCCGTTAAGGAATTATGTAATTTTAATTGATTTTCTTTTACCATTTTATAGGATTTATATTTTAAACATTGAAAGTAGTTTTCATTCCGATGTACGAAATAAACTCTTTTCTTAATTGCTCATTGTCTTTAAAAGCTCCACCATATTCGGCAGTAACTGTACTTGATTCGATGTCTTTGATTCCGCGCGAATTCACACACAAATGTTTCGCATCAATAATACATGCTACATCATCTGTACCTAACGCTTCTTGCATTGCTTTCACAATTTGCATTGTCAAACGCTCTTGTACTTGCGGACGTTTTGCATAATATTCTACAATACGATTCATTTTAGACAATCCGATTACTTTCCCTTTCGAGATGTAACCTACATGTGCACGTCCAACAATTGGTAAAAAGTGATGCTCGCAAGTCGAATAAACCACGATATCCTTTTCAACCAACATTTGATTGTAGTTATATTTATTTTCGAAAGTTGACATTCCAGGCTTACGCTCTGGCAATAAACCACCAAAAATTTCTTTTACGAACATTTTCGCAACACGTTTTGGCGTTCCTTTCAAACTATCATCTGTTAAATCTAAGCCTAAAGTTTCCATGATGTTACGGAAATCCGCTTCTATCTTTTCCACTTTTTCTTCAGCAGACAACTCAAAGGCATCAGCTCTCAAAGGCGTTTCTAAGTTTGCTGAAATATGGTCGTCCCCCATTTCGTCATGAAGATGTTTATCACACATTACATAAAAATTTCTGCAAATTTATAAAAGATAGTGTTATAAAACCTTATCAAATCTCAATTATTCCATCTGAAATGATTTCTATCTTTTATCAAATCAATGAAAAGATTATCTTTGAAGTATCACAAATTCGAAAAAATGATCAAGAAAACTTACGGTATCGATTTTCTTTCGTTCGAGGATTACAAAGGAATCAAAGAAGGAAACATCGAAATTGAACTTAATGAAGCGAGTAAACAACAAATCTTAAAATCGCAACAAAATGTTGCTAAAATAGTTGCTTCTGGACAAACAGTTTATGGAATTAATACTGGTTTTGGACCACTTTGCGACACTAAAATTTCGGAAGAAGAAACGCGTCAACTTCAACATAATTTATTAATCAGTCATGCGGTTGGTGTTGGAAATCCAATCAAGAAAGAAATTTCTAAAACCATGTTAATTGCAAAAGCACATGCTTTATCAAAAGGATATTCTGGTGTGACTTTAGATGTTGTGGAACGAATTTTATTAATGGTTGAAAAAGATATTATTCCAGTCGTTCCAGAAAAAGGATCTGTTGGAGCATCTGGAGATTTAGCGCCTTTATCACATTTATTTTTGCCATTGATTGGTGAAGGAAAAGTTTGGGATGGCGATACAATTGTTTCGACAAAAGAAGCATTAGCCAAACACAATTTACAACCTTTACACCTTTCTGCGAAAGAAGGTTTGGGATTAATTAATGGAACACAATTCATATTATCTCATGCGTTAAATGGCTTAGAAAAATTCGAATATTTATTGAATTTAGCTGACGTTGCGGGTGCTTTATCACTGGAAGCATACGAAGGTTCGCCTCGTCCATTCGAAGAAGAATTACACCAAGTTCGTCCATTCAAAGGAACTTTATTGGTTGCAGAACGTATGCGAAATTTATTGAAAGGTTCTGAAATTGCTTTCTCTCACGCAGAATGTGGTCGTGTACAAGATCCATATTCATTGCGTTGTATGCCTCAAGTTCATGGCGCATCACGAAATGCATTTTTCCATTTACAAGAATTAGCTGAAATCGAATTAAATTCTGTAACAGATAATCCAATTGTTGTTTCGGACGAAGAAGCTATTTCTGGTGGAAACTTCCACGGACAACCATTAGCAATGGTGTTAGATTACGCAACAATTGCAGCTTCAGAATTAGGAAATATTTCGGATCGTCGTCAATATTTATTGATCGAAGGAAAATATGGTTTACCAAAATTATTAACCGAAAGCTCTGGTTTAAATTCTGGTTTCATGATTCCTCAATATACCTCAGCCGCACTTTGTACAGAAAACAAAACATTGTGTTTCCCTGCATCGGCAGATAGTATTCCGACTTCTTTAGGGCAAGAAGATCACGTTTCGATGGGAAGTATTTCTGGACGAAAATTCAACCAAGTTTTAGACAATGTAGAACGTGTTTTAGCAATCGAATTAATGTATGCTTGTCAAGGTTTAGAATTTAGAAGACCACGTAAAACAAGTGCATTCTTAGAAGAAGTTTTCGCAAAAGTTCGTTCAGTTTGTCCAAAATTAGAAGACGATCGTTTGATTGGAGATGATATCAACAATATTATTGATTTATTACAAACAGATGATTTCAAGAAATTAATTTTAAGTTTCTAAGTTATCCTTGTCATCCAGAGCCTGTCGAAGGATAAGCTATTATAATGTAGATAATTTACTATAATTAGAAAAACTCTTCGACAAGCTCAGAGTGACAATAACAACAACGACAGTCAAGTAAATGTCATTCCGACGAATGGAGGAATCTTTTAAAAATTAGAAATAAAAAGAATGGATATTTTACAAGCTATATTAGATTTTTTCAGTGTTACAAGTTATAAAAGTGATAATTCTAAAAAAGACAAAGCAGTACTTTTTTTAATGATTTCTACTTTTTTATCTATTGCTCTTTTATTTTCTGTAAACTCAATTTATGAAAAAAATAATATTTTACTAATCATAGTTTTATTGATTATTTTCAGTTTAATATTAAGTATTTTAATTATTCTTAGTTTAATCAAATTAAAAATAATTCAACCAACAAACTTTAGTAATTTTATATTATATCTCGTTGGTTTCATATTATTTATTGGAAGTTTAACTTTATTTTTTATTGATTATTTTAAAATTATTAATTAAAAATCTAATGTTCAAATTCGATAAAAAATCATTCATCATAGCAATTATTATCTTTTTGATTGAAGTAATTATTGCGTTGTACATCAAAGACAAAATCATTCGTCCTTTTGTTGGTGATATTTTAGTCGTGATTTTTATTTACTATTTTATCAAAGCATTTATCAACACAAAAGCGATTAACATTGCAATTTTTACGTTGATTTTTTCTTTTATTGTAGAGATTTTACAATATTTCAATTTTGTAGAAATGATTGGCTTAGGACATAACAAAGTGGCTCGAATAATCATCGGAACATCATTTTCGTGGATTGATTTACTATGTTATTTTGTCGGATTTATCCTATTATTTTTTATTGATAAAGATTTGAAGAAAAAAAATGTAATTTGAACGAAATTCCTCGACAAGTTCCTTTAGATTTGAAAATCTTAAATTGTAGTATAAAAAGAAGAGAAAAGAGTTTGAGTACACTATAACGAG